>JAJZOS010000028.1 GCA_021851985.1 Microcaldota archaeon
TTATAGAAAAAGTATCTTGAAATGCTGATAATCTGTATTTACGGCGACAAATTCCGTGCCTTTTACTCCTGCTTTTATCAGCCTGTTTACTATATTGTTGCCTCCCCCTCCGAAACCAGCCGTAACTATTTTTATCTGAGAAGATCCGAAGTCCTCGCCTCCGGTGCTATTCGTGTTCCCTAAAATCTCGTTTACCAAGTCGCTCATTCAAATCGCCTTTGAATAAAAAAATTTGTCACTCAACCTTTAAAAGCTTTCTGTTTTTGCATGAGATAATAGTAGTTCTGCTTTTGGGGCGACGCCGCAATATCCGCATTTTCTTTAGCTTAATTTTGTGAATTGACGTTCTTAGATAAACAGGCCAAGCAGGCGCACGCAGAAAGGACATGGCGGCTCACTTGCCACTTAATACCGAGGATATCCTGCCCGATTGATTCAACACCGCATAAAGCGAATAGTTTGCGTTTACTGCGTTATAGGTTATAACCCATGCATTATGCATGCTTGTATTTATGGGCAGGGTGCTATCGTTCAGCGTGTAATAGAATTTTGCCCCCACATGCGTATTATTGTACCCGTACTGATTTAAGTAGCCCATCATCGCGGGGTTTTTCTGCTCATATACTTCAGTTATTGCAACGGCAGGGTTGCCGACCACATACGATGATGAATATGCAGATCCAGATATGACGCAATTCCCAACGTACTTGTTGTACAGGCTTGGAAGAAGAGTCATAGCAGGATAGTCAAATCCTTCTATAAGTAGTGTAGGGCATGCGCGTGTACTATTGGAAATTAATCTTACAACTACGTCCCAGCTGCCGCTTTCTATAGATGACGGGGTCACATTTATTATTTTTATTGACGAGTTAGGATTCTGCTGCTGCAGGTCTTTGATCACGTAGCCCTCGACAGTATTGGAGGTGAGCGCAGATTGGTTGAGGTGCTGAGAAAGCACGTATGCAATTCCGAATATTGCAATAAGCAGTATTGCAAATACGGCTATCTTCGATATTAATTCCATATTTTAGATATGCATACTAAGAAATTTAACTCTTATTAGATTAGATGCATATGTTCGCATTCTGTAAACTATACAATAAACAGTTCAACGCGGATGCGGGCGGTGCGCTGGACATAATGAAAAGGCATCTCCAAATCATGCTGCAGCGGGGCAGCAGCATGGTGGTGGTTGGTGCTCTGGGCACACCAGGCAATATATCCTTGGAATTAACACAGCTGATGCAATGATGCCAATGGTTGAAACGAATCTTGAAACCGTGGGGAACCCACAGAATTTATTTGTAGGGGGATGTCAGCGATCTATAGACAGATACAGCAGTATCGCCTTTGCAATCAGCATCTTGTTTTTTGCCTGCTCCCACACTATGCTCTTAGGGCCGTCAATAACATCTGCAGATATCTCTTCGCCGCGATGCGCAGGAAGGCAGTGCATTACTATAGCGTCGGAATTCGCCATGTCCACCGCATGTTGATTTACCTGGTAGCCTGCAAATAGTTTTTTCCTTTCTTCGGCAATCTTTTCCTGGCCCATGCTTACGAAGGTATCAGTATATATTACGTCCACATTATCCATCCCTTCTTCGATTGAAGCCGTAACCTCGACATTGCCATATTCCCTGGCCTTGTTGAAGTAGGTGCTGTTAGGCAGATATCCGTTTGGGCCTATAAGTACCATGTTAGAACCTAATTTTGATGCAGTTATCATAAGCGAATTTGCAGTATTGCTGGCTATGTCGCCAACGAATGCAATCCTTATATTATGAAGGTTTTTCTTGTGCGCCTTTATAGTGTACATGTCAACCAATGCCTGCGTAGGGTGCTCCAGGTCAGTCAATGCATTTATTACAGGCACTGAAGAGCATTCGGCCAATTCGATAAGATCGTCTTGATTATACATCCTTGCAGCTATAAAATCGGAATAGCTGCTCAATACTCTTGATGTATCGCCTACTGATTCCCCCCTGGAAAGGTGGGTAGTCTGCGCATCTATGTATACGGATTTGCCGCCCAGCTGTGCCATCGCTGCCTCAAACGACAGGCGTGTCCTCGTAGAAGGCTTCTCGAAAAGAAGTGAAAGAATGGAATTTTCTTTTATGGCAGTCTCCTCCTTATTCTCCTTCAAATTGTCAGCTATTTCGAATATCTTGTTAATCTGCTCCTTTGAAATGTCGTTGGAACTTAGTATATTCAAAATCAACCACCGAATATGGCGCCGAAACCCTGGTTTGCCCTGCTTTCTTCATCGTGTATTATCGCAATTATTTTATCTTCAGATTCCTTGCCTGACCGCTTCACAGTCTTGAACTCCTTTGAAAACCGCTCTTCTGCCAATTTAAGGAAATCTTCATTGGCCTTTAGATATAGATAGTATTTGTTCTTGTCCAAGCTGACCGAAAGACCATCCCTGACGCTGTATTCCTGCCTTGCAAATATAGTGTTGGCATATTTATCTCCAGCCAGGTTCTTGAGAGCAGCATCGTCTAGTGTTTTATCTAAATACGGGTCGTATTCCAGCACCTTCTTGAGTGCAGGGTATTCCTCGTTATCGCATTCGTAAACGTGTTCAGGCATTTTGCTCATCCAGTAGTCTTGCATTAACAGTGCCTTCCCTGCCTGGCCTGTTGATGACCACGGCCTTGCCCATGTCCGTGTTTATTATCGTGCCTTTGGTTATTATATTCTGCCTCGCGAAGTTTCGATTGTTCTTTGATTCAAGCACGCCTTTTATTGTAGCTTTTTTATACCCTTGCTTAGTGAGCAGATTTGCTATGCCGGCTTTTTTGAGCTTCATGGACACATTGCCGCCGCGGCGCCTGATAGGTGCAGCATCGTCCTTCTCAGCTAATTTCGTAGCAGAAAAATAGTTGCCTGCTTCGCTTCTGTGCCTGTCGCGGAACTTGATCTTTATTTTTCCATTGCCGCTGCTCTTTGTGCTTGAACCGGCGTGTACCTGCCTGCTAGATAAACTCATTTAAATTACCTCTATAGTATACGTATTATGTAGTATGACGTGCAAACTGCTTCGCGCATTAAAAAATTCCGCGTGCAAACTGCAGAATTATATTAAAATAAAGAAATATAATATTATGCCTTGACCATGTTTTAGAAAGTTGAATTCTTAAATACTTTTGTGCAGATAATAAATCTGTAGGGACTTTCTCTTTTCTTTCCTATTTGTAGCAGTAAAAAATTAGCTGTAAATGGGCCTGTTTTCAATAGGCCACCTTGCGTAGACTGCCTTTCAGGGGGACAATACTGGATATATTATTTCACCTTGGGTAGAATTGGTTTATAGGAGATTTGCGATAAACAGCATTGCGGCAGCTACCTATAGATTGAGAGAAGGGATAAATATCTAAATTTTAGTTATATACTGAAGATCAGTGATGCTTGTGGCGGACAATAGCAAATACAATAACAAAAAATTTGACCTTGATATAGTTTCAAGGGGCAGCATAGAGTTGTCAAATGAAGCCCATAAGCGCTATTTTAACCTATTTAGTAGGCAGAGGTCGCTTATAGACGAATTCAAAAAGAGGATATCGAATTCCAGCAACAAAGAGGAACTCTTAATGGCAAGGCACATTTATCGGGTGGGTGTTTTGTATGAATATAGCTTATGCATAGAAAATATCATAGCGTTAGCAGAAAAAGACCTTTCTGGTGGGGAAAAGGAAGAGAAAGCTAAAGCAGCTATAAAGAGGGATTATTCAGAGTATATTCATGACATATCGAATGCCAATCTCATTTGGAAAGAGGGATTATTAGGTATGATAAATAAGAGCGACAGTTATATACGCAATGCCATAAAACAGATCGACAGAATATACAATATAAGATTTGTCAGCACAACGTTGAGCAATAGGATGTTATCAATGATGCTCTTAAGTTTCATAGACGAAACTAAGGTAATGAAAGAATTCGACGAAAAGCTCAAGATATTCATCGACAGGATGAACGTTAATCGCATATTTAGGGTATAGGATAGCGCTAGCATGTTGCGGCGTTATTTGCCATGCTTATTATTCTTTGTATCGAAGACCTCATCCAAGTCCAATTCCCTTATTTCTGCGATTCCTTTTTCTATGCCGCGCTCGCTATACTCCGGAAAGTCGACTCCGCTCACGACTATCATTATGCGAAGCGATTCCTTTTGCATGCCTTCTTCTATGCGGGCGCCCCATTTAAGCATTGCATCGGGGCTTATTCTGCTCGCCACCTCCTGAAATACGGATTCGGCTTCTCGCAGCGTCAAGCTTTCGCCGCCTATTATGTTTATCAGCGCCTTCTTTGCATTGCTTAAGTCAACGTCGAGCATAGGGCTTTTTATGGCATTCTCCAATGCAACTATTGCCCTGTTCTGCTCCATATTTGTAGCCATGCCTTCACCTGACCCTATGACGCCATAGCCTCCGTCCCTGAGTACCATCTTAAGATCTGCGAAGTCTATGTTGACCATGCCTGGCTTGGTCACCATTTCGACTATGCCCTTTGTGGCGCTGGCCAGGACTTCATCAGATACCCTGAATGCCATGTTCAGCGGAAGGTCTGGAGCTATGCTTAGCAATTTGTCATTATGTATTATTATTACAGTGTCAGCTACCTTCTTTAACCTAGAGAGCCCTTCAAGCGCATTCCTTACCCTTGTTTTTCCCTCGCTGGAAAAGGGCAGCGTAACTATAGCTATTGTGAGCGCACCAATTTCCTTCGCTTCGTGAGCGATCGTGCTTACCGAGCCAGTACCTGTACCTCCGCCAAGGCCGCATGTCACAAATACCAGATTTGCATCGCCAAGCACGTGCTTTATCTCGTCCTTGCTTTCTATAGCGGCTTCTTCGCCGACCTTTATGTCGCTGCCTGCGCCCAGGCCTTTGGTAATCTTTTTCCCAAGAAGCAGCTTGCGCTCAGCCGTAGTCTTTATTAGATGAGGTGCATCGGTATTCATCGCAACAAGGGTCGCGCCGTCTATGCCCAATGCTGCGAGCCTTGTAATTGTGTTGCTGCCGCTGCCTCCCGTGCCTACAACATATATTTTCGGCTTTGCACTCTCTATAAATCTTAGAATATCCTCGTCGTCGATGCTTGAAGAAACAACCATAAAATTACCTTTTTCGATGTCGCCTGATTTATATTCCTTAAAAAAATCTAAAAAGATTGGTGAATTTAATCAGTACGTTGATTTCTGCATTACCTGCTTTTCGCCAATGGCAGATACGCTTTCGTTTTCCTTAAGATCGCGCAACATGCTGAAAATAGATCCTTTTCCTGTTCGCGTGCTGATAGGCATCCGAAGCTCTACTGCATATGGAATGCGCCAAACGTCATTACATATATCGTGGTACGTGTATCCATATCTGCTGAGCTCTATCTTCAGCTTATCCGGCTTTTTGGGGCGTTTGTCTGTCACCAATATAGTATAATATGGATCGCTTTTGCTGGAAGACATGAATGCTTCCATTTTTTTAAGAAATTTTTCATCTATGAAGGCACTGCCATGCGTTTCTATGAGTATCTGGGAATTTTCATGCTGCATGCCAAGCACAAAATCAGGGGTATACGTTATTGCCTTATCGCCCAGAGTCAAATAAAACTTCGTTTCCTCGTACGTGTAGGGTATATTTAGGATATATAGTGCAACCCCCATGGACGCTTCAAAATTAGATTTGAACCTGTAGCCGTATTCTTCCCCTATTGTTCTGCGGAGTATTTGCTCGTACCTGAGGCACTCCGTCGGTGCAGGCATTAATAGCATTTGCATAATAAGGCATTTAACCTTATCTATCATTTTGTATATTTGCAATGTATTTAATGTGTAGTGCTGCTAAAATGTTTATGGGTCTTAAAATCAATGCTTAGGTGATCAAATGAATAAAAAGGATACGAAGAATGGCCTTCTGAAATACGACGTTAGGGACATAAAGCTAAAGAACAATATGTCTGTGCCTGAACTGATAGACGCCATGGATGATATCGGCGGATTCTCGGCTCAGCACATGGTTGACGGCATAAAGATAATAGGCAGGATGACAAAGGATAAAAAGTCCTTTAACTTCCTTTCATTCCCCGCGGACATAGTTTCTACCGGAACACGCGGCGTTCTTGCTGGCGCAGTAAAGCATTTCAATGCAATAATCACCACGGGAGGCACGCTTGACCACGATATTGCGCGGGCTTTCGGCGGCAAGTATTCGGTCGGATCGTTCAAGGCCGATGACGCGAAACTGCATTCGCTGGGAATTTATAGGCTCGGCAACGTCTTCATAGAAAATAAGGAGTATGGATTGATGGTCGAGAATGCATTCAACGACATAATGAATGATATATACACGTCGAAAGATTACAAAAAGGAGTATAGCCCAAGCGAACTCATATACGAATTCGGAAAACGCATCAAGGATCCAAATTCAATCTTAAGGCAGGCATATCTGCACAACGTTAAGATATTCAATCCGGGCATAGTTGATGGCGCATTCGGCACACAGCTGAGCATATTTTCGCAGGATCATGACTTCAAGCTAAATGTGCTAAGGGACGAGCTTGAACTGAGCAACATTGCATTCGACAACAAGACAACGGGAGCGCTCATGATAGGAGGGGGCATAAGCAAACACCACGTAATATGGTGGAACCAGTTCAAGGGAGGGCTGGACTACGCTGTCTATATAACCACGGCGACGCAATATGACGGAAGCCTTTCTGGAGCAAGGCTCACAGAAGCAGTTTCGTGGGGCAAGATAAAGGAGGATGCGAAGTATGTCACCATAGACGGAGATGCGACAATAATACTGCCGATAATGTTTGCCGCGCTAAACCTGTTTTGATATTCGCGCATTCGGGGCTTAAAGCTTTATTGCGTCCCCGACTTTCGGAGCATATGCATCGAAGCCCTCAGCCCTGAGTTCTGATGCGAACCCGGTAGTGTTTTCCTCGCTTCCATGTACGCATATGACCACATTCGGCGCGCTTTCCCTTACATATCTGTAGAGGTCGCTCTTCCCGCAATGCGCTGAAAAATCGTAGGTGCTGACAGGCGTTTTTATTGACTTGAATGCATTGCGTATTTTTATCTTTCCGCCGTCGAGAAGCATGCGACCGTTGGTGCCCTCCACCTGATACCCTGTCAGGAATATCTTTGAATATTTATTAAGTCTTGATATGTAGTCTAATACCGGCCCGCCACTGAGCATGCCGGCAGTAGTGAGTATTACAGATGGCTGCCCCATAGCCTCTTCGCGCATGTCCATGGCATCTATGAAATTGGCTTTTTCTACTGCCTCTGCAAGCAGATCATAGTTGTCTATATAATCCGGAAATTCTAGGGCGATCTTCGTAGCTGCGCGAGCCATTCCGTCCACATATGTCGACTCTGCAAGCCCATTCTTGTGCAGCAACGCAAGTATCTCTTGGCTCCTTCCAACTGCGAATACAGGAATGAGCGCAGTGCCTTTGCTTTCGAGCACCGTCTTTACATCTTCTATGAAGCTCTTTGCGAGCTCGTCCCTGTTTGGATGGTCGCTGTTCGCGTATGTCGATTCTGTTATAAGCACGTCGCTCTTCACAATCTCTGCGCCCTTGTGCAGCAGCTGGCTATCCATCTTGTAATCCCCAGTATAGACTATGCGCTTGTAGTCCTTTGATGTAGGATTTTCTATCAGTGTTATTGCACTGCCGCTGATGTGCCCGGCATCATAGAGTGAGATGTCGAACTTGCCGAAATGCTCCACCTCGCGGTATTCCATCGATTGGTAATGCTTCATGAAATCCTTGTACTGCTTCCTATGAAAATTTATTTCAGCATGCTGATCCCTGGCGATCTTAAGCGTATCCTCAAGCAGCAGCATTGTCGTCTTTTTGGTTGGCTCTGTCCCAAATATGGGCACCGTGAGCTTGTTGTATATCGACGGGGAATCGCCGCTGTGGTCAAGATGCGCATGGCTAAGCACCATCGCGTCTATGTCAGGCAGGCCTATCGGAAACTCGTGTTTCTTGTCCTCTACTTTCATCCCGTAATCGAGCATTATCCTGCGCCCATCCTCCACCATTATGGATGAGCGTCCGACCTCCTGCGCGCCGCCAAAGAATTTAAATTGCATGGTATATACCGATTATAAAACAACTCCTGAAAAGAAGTCATAGTTGATTATTTAAAGAAATTATATAAATATTCTTATCCTATATTGCTGTGTTGTTACTTTTTAGAGAATGATATAATGGCGGATGAAATAAATTTTATGGATTTAATGGCGCTGAAGAAGTTGTCCCCTGATTCGGTTGTGGAGAAATTTGGGGGTTTGGTAAATTCGTCCTTCTTTGATGCTTCAAACATGCTAGGATCGTTGAAGATAAAGGGGCTCGTCGACTTTACGACCGCCGTGCCTGGGCAAAACCACATTGAGATAACGGATATAGGAAAGCAATTGCTTAACGATGCTGAGGCCAAAGCGGCGCTCCCGTTCGATCAACTCGATCTTGAGATACTAAAAAACCTTTCTGGCGGAAAGAGGAGCATGAATGATATAACTTCTGCGCTCAATATAAGGCCAAAGGATCTTGCCATGCATATAAACAAGCTATCCGTAAACCAATTCATGAATGCGGAATTTAGAAACGGCAATATTGACTTAATGCTTACCGAAAAGGGGTTCATGCAGGCCAAGGAAGGAATGCCGCGTATGCCAGCGGAACAGCATGCAGCGAATGCGAATGCCACACAAGCGCAAGGCATTGCAGGTGCAGGCAGCAATGATATCATGAACAAGCCGCAAAGCGAACCTATGATCCCGGA
Source organism: Microcaldota archaeon (assembly GCA_021851985.1). The sequence continues at coordinate 8,810 of JAJZOS010000028.1, forward strand.
TGCCGGCGCAACTGGCGCACATGCCGGCAAAGCAGGGGCAGTACACGCATATCAGCAGCATGCTGCATCGCAAAGTACAGCAGGG
>JAJZOS010000029.1 GCA_021851985.1 Microcaldota archaeon
GAGGTTGTCTGGCTGGTTTTGAGGAGCCCTAGGTCCTCCATCTGGTAAAATACGTCCCTGTCATATTTCATCAGCATATTGTCTATTATCTCATTATCGTAGCCGAAGAACGCCAGTAGATAATCTGCCAGGTCTAAAGCATCCTTTGGGTCTATTTCCAAATTTCTTAAAAAGTAGCTTGCCTTTACCGCCAAGGACAGCTCCTTTCTATAATCATGCATAATAAAGCCACAAAATCGCTCTGTTGAGCCATATATTTATGCCTTACAGCAAAATCCCTATATCCTATGTATACGCAATATTGCAATCATTGCAGGCCAAATGCGACCCAAAACAAGACAAAAGGTTAGTTATATAAAGCTTGTTTAGGCTATATATAATGGTGTATAAATGCGCGCTCAAATGCCAAAATATCTCGCTATACCTCTAGTTGTGCTTTTTTCAATAACTCTGATATCATTTGCGTCGTCCCCTACCGGCGTCGCATTCCCAAAGGTCAACCCAAGCCACGTTTTCCTATACTTGAATTCTACTGATTACATAAATTATACAATAACTGTCTATAACGGAACAGCGAGCAATGTGACTGTGGGCACTAGCCCTGCGCTCGCTCCATACGGCATAAACATAGGGTTCATACCTAATTCCGGGCTTCCGCCTTATAGCGGAAAAATAAGGTTCCAAGTCAACGCAAACGCAACTCCAGGAAACTATACTGCTTACCTTGCAACAAGCCCATCAATGTCCAATACCCACGGGGTTGCTGCCATATATATAGTCGTCTATAACAGAACAGTGCCGACTACTTCGACATCGTCGGTACCTACAACCACAACAATAAGCCCCTCAAATACGGTAACTACGGCTCCGACTACCGTTGTACCGACAACGGTTCCGCCTGTCAGCACTACGGTGCCGCCAACAACTGTTCTAGGGCCTAACACTTTGGAATATCTGGTTGGTGCCATAGTAGTCATAATAATAATAGCTGTGATAGTGTATCTGGCCGTGAGAAGAAGGAGATGGTAAGGCCACGATGCTTGCTGGGGAACAAGTGCACGCAATCATTCCGAATAAAGGGTGCCTATGAACTTCATGAGAGCTTCGGAATAAGGGTTTTCCGGTATTATATCCCTGCCTCTTAAGAGCGCGTTTATGGCGCTATTTTCATATTCTTTTTTTATTTTTCTCGCATATTCAACCGAGCCCGTCTTATCTATAAGGCCCAAAATATAATCGATGTCACTTTCGTCCTTGTCGAAAGGCTTTTTAGAATAAATGGATTCAATCATCGCCCTCTCACCAGGCCCGGAATTTTTGTACATATTTATTAATATCAAAGTGGCCTTCCCCTGCTTTATGTCCTCATACTTGCCCTTGCCTGCTACGTTACCTTCTACGTCCTTTATGTCATCGCTTATCTGGAAAGCTATGCCTGCAGGCAGCCCTATATCCTCCAAGACTTTAAGCTCTGCGAGCCCTGCTTCGCCTATGAGCGCGCCTAACTGCAATGGCCCGTATACGCTGTATGCTGAAGTCTTGTCAGCAGCTATGCTTATGTAAATCTCTTCTGTGGCTTTCAGGGCGTTTCTCCCAGAATAATATATGTCTTTGTCCTGGCCTATGGAAGTTATGCTGCCTATCTCCCTGAATTTTTTATAAATAGCATCCCCGTTTTTCTGTTTTGATATTCTGAAAAGCAGCCCCTCTACGGCCGAATGCAACATGTCGCCGGCGTTTATCGCCCTGCTGGTTCCATATTCCGCCTGTATTGTTTTTCTTCCTCTCCTTAATAAGCTTCCGTCTTCTATGTCGTCATGAACAAGAGCGAAATCTTCAAAAAGCTGTATGGCTGCTGCTGGCAGTATGCAGTCCTTATAATCGGCGCCTGCAGCCATTGCCGAAAGCATCATTATGGAAGCTCTGGAATATTTGCCCATGGAATCTGGATAGTATCTTAGCATCTCCATCAATCCCGGCGCCTTGATTATGTTTCTAGATTGTGATACCACAATGCCTTTGATTGCCTTTATTATTTCTGAATGCACATCCTCTCTCATCCTAGAAATCATTCCCATTATTTCCTGATCGCGCTCCTTTCTAATTTCCATTGTTGCCGTAGGTTTCACCTTTGGATTTTACAATGCGCCTTTGCATATGCATGCCTTAGTTGTTTGAAAGAAGTGATCTATGCTTTGCTATAATTCCCTCTTTAATTTCCCAATGCTGCTTTCTCAGCGAAATTTCTTTGCATCAAACTTCCGGAGCAAATGCTGCAATAGCTTTTCATATGCTATCCTAATATAAAATCTTTTCCTTCTTGAAATCCTTCACGCTTATATAGAAAATCACTGCATCTGCAATGCTCAGCCCAGCTATAACATAAGCAAAGAAAGCCACGTCTAGGTTAGCTATTCCGAGTATAGAAATGAACGGTATAAGCAGTATGGGCAGCACTAGAAGGGTGCTGATTTGCTGTGCTTCCTTTATGCCTTTCACGTGCGCCGAGACAAAAACCACTACTGCTATTGCCGCAAGGGCGAGCAGGGGCGCCGAGGCCAGCATCATAAGCCACGTAGGCGTAGGAAGCACCGCAGTGCTGAACTCGCTTATTGACAAGAAATTGACCGTAGCACCGTATATGCCGAAAACCGCAAGCGTGAGCAATATGGTCGGTATGAGCGAAGCAAGTATCTTGCCCAAAAGCAATTCGCCATTTGTTATTGGGGCAGCAAGGAGGTTCTCCGAGGTTTTGCGCTCCTTTTCGCCAGCGAAACTGTCTGCGGCTATTACTGAAGCAGTGAATATCGGTATCGTGAGAAATATAGGGCCAAGGACGTTTATGGCGAAAAAGTACATGAACGAAAGGCTGTTGACCTGCGACGTTGGCGCATTTGCTATTGGTGCTACCGCTATCCTGGAAGCTATGCTTGGCGCCGCGTGCAGAGCCACATATACCGTAAGGAGAGGAAGCGCAATGGCGAAAAACAGCGGCACACCTATCATGGGGCCGTAAATCGAGGCGCTGCTGAAAACCTCCCGTATATCCTTCACGGCAACAGCCATCGGCTTACTCCTCAACATCATCACCTGCGTAGAGCTTTTCTATTATGGGTTCTGCATAATCCACGCTTGCTACGTACGCCCCGTTTTTAATCAGCCTTTCGATTATTTCGTTTATATCCTTATAATCCCGTATTCTGGCCTTTACAATGTTGCCGTTTTCTACAACTGTGTTTTTTCCCAGCCTGCTGCGGATACCATTCCCAATGGGCTTTGCAAGCCTTATGCTAACGGTTATGCCGCTGAGAACCTCGCGGTAAAGCCCCTGTGTATCCGTGTCCCTGATTATTTTTCCCTTCCTTATGACGCATATGCGGGAATTGAACCGCGTGGCCTCGTCTACTCTTTGGGTAACGAAGACCACGCATTTTCCCGCTTTTGCCAAATCTGATAGTGTTTCCCTTACCTGCGCCGAACTGCCGGCATCCAGAAATGCTGTCGGCTCGTCCAACAATATTACATCAGGGTCGTTTACCAAAACCTTGCAGAAAAGCATCTTCTGCTTAGTGCCCCTGCTCAGCTGCCCCACCTTCGTGTCTATATAACCGTCGGCATCAAGCATCTTTAGCGTCTCCATGGCCTTTGATATGGCCGTATCGTCCTTTACTCCGTAAAGCCTCGAGAAGAAAAGTATGTTATCTCTTACGCTTAGAAAGTCGTACAGCCCGTAGTTATCAGGCATGAACGATACCCTTTCCCTGACCATGGCGTCCGAATACGGGTCCTTTCCAAGCACCCTAACCGAGCCTGCATCCGGCTTGTAAAGCCCTGCCATGCATCTGAGCAGCGTGCTCTTCCCCGCTCCGTTAGGGCCCAGAATCAGCGTTATGCCTTTTCCGATTCCCAAGCTTATATCCTTGATAGCGTACTCTTTTCCGAACTTCTTTCCCATGCTATTTATGCTTATAGGGTATTTCAATTCAATCTCCTATGAGCGCTGCCAACGCGTCAGCAGTTTCATGCGATACATCAACAATGCTGCAACTTTTGCCGCTGGTGCTGTTCGATCCGAAAATGCCGCTAGCCCCTGCATCCATTATCTTTTCGTAGGCGCTTCCTACTAGCAGCATGTGTGCAGCAGCCACGCCTACGCTAGCCGCTCCCTTTGAAATTGCTTCGCCTATCGCCTGCGCTGCCGTTCCGCCTGTGCTTATCATGTCATCAATCACAAGAGCCTTTGTGCCTTCCATTCTTTCCAAGCCTTTCATCATGCCGATGCTGCCGTCCTCCCTGCTGCGCTTCTTTTCTATATAGTCCCATCCAATGCCTAATTCATTTGCGATCTTTTTGATGCGCGGCAATATTCCGTAATCAGGGGCTATGAGCTTCTCTGCGCCGGTTATCTTCACCGCTTCTCTGGCAACGCTTCCCAAAACTTCTATCTGCATTGATTTTCCTTTAAAGTACGAAAGTTCTTCGTTCTTGTGCGGCTCTATTACTGCAAGCCTGGATATGCCTGCAGCGTGAAGCGCCCTGAGTGCAACTCTGGCGCTTACCGGTTCTCCTATGCTGAACGTCCGGTCCTGCCTCGCATAAGCCATGTACGTTATGAGTCCGTAGACATCGCTAGCCCCTGCATTAATTGAAGCATCTGCTGCCATAAGCATCTCAAACAGGCGCTTGTCCTGATCTGAATCCATGCTCTGCACAAGCAGCACGTCCTCTCCCTTGATTTCCTTGTCCAGCCTGAGGTAAGACTCGCCATCGGGGAAAACCTTCGAAAAGAATCTGCAGTACTCGTATCCGAGGCGGTCGGCTACGCCCTTTCCTATGCCATAATCTGCTGTAACTCCAGCAACGATCATTCTATCAAAGCTATTTTTCCACAAACAATTAATACCCATGGTGTTATGCCTTTATGCACAGGTCAATCTCGATGCTTTTCCTCCCTTACAGGCTTTGTCCGTAAAGTATCTAAAAACTACGACTTACTGGACAGAGGAACGACTTTTCGGACAAATATTTACCTTGTTAGGTTAGGGTGAATAAATGAAACTAATAAACTATTTAATCCATACCATAGGTTTAAAAAGAGGTAATTGTCATAGTATAAATATGGAAAAATACAAAAAGAAAAAGATAAAATTTAATGGACTTTTTGGAAAAGAATACACAGTTATTGTAAATATAAAAAAGAAAGGAAAAAGGTACGCGTATGCCTAAGAAAAAAGCATTGAAAAATCTTGCTGATGACGTTCTTTTTGTTCACACATCAATTAAAACAATCTTATCAATAGACGCAAAAGTTACTGAATATGTTTTTAATTATCAAAAGTATGACCAGCAAAAGATATTAGATCTAAATTTTAAATTTCTCCTTGAATATGTAAATTTTGCCCTTGACGAATCAGAAAGGAAAATTAGCAAGCTAAAATTAATTTCTCTTAGAGAATATAGAAAGGCGATAGCTAAAAATAAGAGAATTTATAACAGATTAAATACTATAGAAAGGGCAAATATAAAAGATATAAATGCTGCATTGGATCTATTCAATGCAGCAGCAGATTATTTAGATAATATAGAAGCAGTAATGCCAGAGTTATACAGGGATGAAAAATATAGGTTTATAAATTACAATCTTGCAGTAGATGGAATAATTACAACTATATTCGCAGGATTGGCATTCGCAGGGAAAATAGGTAGCAACCAACTGATTACTGCTGGTTTTATTTTATTATATGCATTTATCTTCGTCTGGCTTATTTTACAGGGAATTTTTAAAGTTTCATTTAAGTCAATACGGAATTAATAGTTCATTGCTAACAACTACAATATTATGACATAAAACCTTAAACAAGAGTTCATTTATCTGTGCCGTCTTTGTCTTGCTCCGTATAAAATCTCCAAATTTTGCCTTCATCATAAAGAAAGTCGTCTCAACATTAGATCTTAGATGATAGTGCTGCATGAACTCATCTTGCTTTAGCTGGTAATACCAGAACATTCTGCGCCACAGTCTCGCTCTATTGCCCTTGCTTCTGCTTGACGTTCCAGATGTATTACTCTTGAATGGAATATACGCTTGCCCCTTTACAGCTTGCACGGCGTTGTAGTTATCCACAGAGGAGTATGCTTTATCTGCAGATACCTCATTCATTATGAAGCCAGCATCAAAGGTCGCATTTACAAGTGGTATAAACTGCAGACTATCTGCGCTGTGGTTATCAAAGCCAACTTCTACAGCAGTTATAATATTGGTCTTTACTCCTGTTATTATATGTAGCTTAACCCATTCATGCTTTTGTTTTGTGCCGTGCTTCTCCTTGCAGTATTCTGTGAATTTTGTATCCTAAAGCCAGAGCTATCCACTGCAAACTTGTCCTCTACGCTTCTTAGCGGCAAAGAAGATGTCTGAATTAACTTGCTTAGGATAGGCGTTAGTGCCTCGCTTTGCATAAAGTCGCTTATTGTCGACCTTGAAGACAGTTGCTCTACAAGACCTTTATCCTTAGCAACCTGCAAATCGGTCTTGAAACGCCTCAAAGAGAACTGTGAATAGACCTTTAGTGCAGAAGCAAATAGCAGGTCTCTCATAGGTGCCTTTGGCCGTCCAAATGTATATGCTGGCTCTGGCACTTCTTGGCATAAGTCTTGCAGCAATTCCATAAACTTAGCTTTCTCTTGTTCTTGGTTTATGTTGTAATTATGCCAATCCTGTGAATAGACCTTTTTCTTTATCGTTATTGTGGTCTCATTTCCTTGCTTATCAAACCATCTTAGGTTAAAGCTGATTACAGCATAGACGTGCTTACAGGGTTGCTGTCTTAACTCATAGTCAGGGCAGTTGCACTTGTAATCTGTTCCGTATAGCATTACCCTATACGTACCGTGCCCAGATTGGCTCGGCACTATCCAGCTATTTGCGTCCTTCTTTACTATCTGGCACATCTGCGCTATCTGCTTTCCTTTCATCTCTCTTTTGTCCATATTACCACTCTACACATTATACGTATAATATATATTAGGCATAGAAAGGTATTTAAATGTTATATGCATAATGTATATAATGTGGTAAAGATGAAGAAAGGGCAAAAAAAGGACGAGCCAGCAGTTCCTAAATCCATTACGATTTTACCTCGTCATCAGAGGTTTATAGAAGATAGAAGCATAAACCTCTCTAAGTTTGTGCAGAAAAAGTTAGAGGAGGAGATAGAAGCGCAAGGTTGGAGAGAGGTGGATTAATGTCTTTATTCAATAAGATGTCAAAAAAAGAGATAAAATCGAATGTAGAATCGTTTACTGAAGCACAAAAGATAGGTGAAAAGTTATCTAATGAGATTATAAGTTCAAAAGATCCAATGAATGTTCTTTATAACACACTTATTTATCTAAACAAAAAAGACCCATTCTTAGCGTACTTAATAACTCGACGGTTTTCACAGGATATTATGAACTTGTATATCTCAGATTTGGGATACGTTGGTTTGGCAGAAAGAGCTTTACCTATGATCCCGCTTTTCCATGGTGATATAATAATTTATGGTGCTTCTACAAAATTAGCAACAGGAGAGATAGCAGAGATGTTATTTAGAAATACAGATAAAAATAACTCAATAGAGATAAGGCACGGGAAAATACAAAATTTTACTAATAATGGTTTAATAGAATTAAAGGATACTTCTATCGATTATAAATACGTAGTTCAAAGATGGCAAGTTCTTGGAAAGATAATCAAAGTAATAAAGTTTAATACGCCAGAATGGAAAGAAATTTTCGAGAAATTAAGTGTAGACAAAAATTCGCTTACTGAATTAATAAAAGGTGCCATACCAGTTATAGAAAAATCAAAAATGAAATACAAAGAAAAGATTATTAAAGAACTTAAAAGTAGATTAGCCATCTTATCAAAATGACTTTATGGACAACAATCAAACTTTATGGACAAGTGATATTTTACGGACAAAGCCTCCCTTACAGAAGGGGTTAAATATTTTTTGTAACAAATCTAATTGCTACGACATTAAAGCCACATATGATGCCAGCTTGATGTCTTGCTAATCTTTGGTGATTCATTGTTCGAAATAAAAATAGACGACGCTAAGTATTGGAAGAATTGCATTGATTCAATAGTTAACCTAATAGACGAGGGAACATTCTCGATATCCAAGGAGGGCATAACGCTTCGCGCGATGGACCCGAGCGGCATAAGCATGATATCATTCTTCATTCCCAACAAGGCATTTTCCAAGTACGATGTCGATAAGCAATCCTCGATAGGGCTAAACATAGACAATCTCAGCAAGATACTTGCCAGCGCAAGGCCCGGTGAGCAGCTTCTTATGAAGGATTCAAACAACAAGTTCGCAATAGAGTTCATAGGCGAAAAAAGCAAGAGGCGCTACAGATTACCCATGATAGAAGTGAAAAAGGACGTGGAAAAAGAGCCAAAGGTGGAATTTGAGTCCAAGGTGGAAGTGAAAAGCGACTCCTTCAAGGACATACTCGGGGATGCAAATCTGCTTTCGACATACATAGGCTTCAAGGCAGACAAGGACTCGTTTGTCGTGTCGGCAAAGGGAGACGCAGGAGAGCTGGAAGAGGAGCACATGAATGCGGCAGAGGTCATAAAGAAGATAGAGTCCGAGAAGCCAGCATCTGCCACGTTCAATCTTGACTACCTTGGCAGGATAGTCAAGGCATGCCCGTCAG
>JAJZOS010000002.1 GCA_021851985.1 Microcaldota archaeon
CAATGTTGTAAAGTATTCCAAAAAAGGTCGGAAAGGTGCTTTCTAAAGGAAAGCCTCCCTTTATAAAAATAAATAACGAAAGTATTCTGGATTATGTTGGTAATGGGATCGCATTCTACCTAAATTACACAATATACATTAAAGACGAAGAACTTACCGGAACGGGCGGTGTCAAGTACGTGCCTTGGAAAAACGAATATGTGATATCGCATGAAATGTTCCATCATATGCAGACATTAAATGGCAATATGCCCCATCTCGATCAGCGGGAAAAGGCATATAGCGAGGGCAGTGCAGACCTTTTCGCGGCATCTTATACAGTGCGAAAGTTCAGCAGAAAGGAGCGCAAGAAAAATATACTTTATCAATTCGGAATTGAGGAAGCAAAGGAAGAATATAAGCATTTGAAGACGCTTGTGCGCAAGGACAGGGAAGAATATTTGAATAAGGTTTTATGTGCCGAAGAAAAGCCAATATTCGCGTTCGATTCGGGCGTAGATCTTAGTATATATATCCCCGGAAGGAAATTTGCATTGATAGCTCTGGAGTCCAATAAATGGGATATCAAAAAAACCATTAAGCAATTTTTAAATTGCAGCTTAGATGAGTCGATAAAGAAGATAAGTACCAGGGCAGCAAGCCCAAAAGAAAGAATGAGCGAAATGGCGCACAAAGTGGCACAGCGATTCAGAACATACTAAAAACTGTTTTTGCGCAACGATGCCTGCCACTGCAATTAATCTTTGCATGTAACTAATCATGGCTCTGTTTTAATTTGCTAAAAAAGTGAAACTGGACGCTATTAATTTACAAAAATAATAAAAAAGAAAAAAAAAGAAAAAAAAGAGGAAATTAGATTATCTCCTTTTCCTTGACATTCTGCCCTTCCTGTTCATCTTTGTCCTTGCTACGTATCCGCTCTTGTCTATGAAGTACAGGAATCCTGCCTCCCTCTTCACTTTCTCGTCGGTTACGCTTGCCTTTTTCCCTCTCGGGTTGTTCTTCATTGGTGTTTTCCAGACCCTTCCATCTTTACCTAAGAAATAAAGATAGCCGTCTTCTCTTTGGACGCGTTCGCGACCTATTCTTTCGGCCATTTAATCACGATAATATTTGCGCATAAACCTTTTTATACTCATCGTCGGCATTCCGAGATTAAAATAAACACGAAATTCCAGGAGATTCAGGTAACATTCATTAATCATTGCAAAGATAACCATAATGATGATGTTATGATTGAAATAAAAACATTCAAGAATTGCAATCTCAAGGGATACACCCTCATAGACGCTTTTCCCGGCGCAGGCCTGGTTGGGCCTATGGCCGGCAGCTACATAATAGAGAAGCTCAAGATGGAGTATATAGGGTATATAGACAGCGATGCATTCCCTCCAATAGCGGCCATACATTTCGGAATACCGATGTTCCCTGCCCGCATATACAAGGATGACAAATACAAGCTGCTAATTGCGATATCCGAGTTCGTCATACCTGCAAATTCAGTGTATGCTCTGTCCAGGGAGATACTTGCGTTTGTGAGGAAGTATGGGATAAGAAGCATAATATCAATAGGCGGCATGCCTACTGCAAAGCCTTCCGATAATGTATATATAACTTCGCCGGATAAGGCGGTAATTGCAAAAGCAAGCAAATTGGGCGTAAAGACCATAAGCGAAGGCGTGGTTGCAGGTGTCGGGGCGATGCTGATGACCAATTCCAAGCAATTTGATGTCATGTCAATGAACCTGCTTGTAGAAGTGAATCCGCAGATAATGGACCCAAAATACGCAGAAATAGCAATAAAGGGGCTCAATAAGATAATAGACACGAATATAGATCTGGGAGACCTTGAAGAAGAAGCCAAGATAGTGGAATCAAAGATACGCGACACTCTGAAGAAGATGAAGGAAAGCCCGGAGCACTACGACAAGGCAGCAGAGGCCACTGGGCCTTCGATGTATGCTTGATATTATGATGCAGGGGTGGCAGAGCCTGGTCTGGCAATTCAGCCACAGAAAAACGCGCAGGACTTAAGATCCTGTGGCTTAGCGCCTTCGTGAGTTCAAATCTCACCCCCTGCACATTCAAGTTCCACTACATGCTCTTGAATTTACAGGTCTGTAACTAGGTATATAAATAATACAAAGATATATGAATATATACTTCAGTATAATATAAACATGTTTACATACATCAGAAACAAAATTCTGGACAAAGCCAAACCAAGTAAAACCGTATGCCGCAAAACATTCTCAGTAGAATCCGTCGTGTCCGGATTTGAAGGGAGGCTCCTTCTGGATTTTATGCTAAACAATGAATTCATTATGGTCCATAATCTTAAACACGGGAGAACATTCGTTGCGGTCGAAGATACAGAGGTGCTTGATATTGAAAATCCTGGAATAGGCCTGCGGCTTGAAAAATCCAACGAAATGCTTGAAATCAGGCCCCCGTTTACTGTCCTCGGCATAGCCACGTTTAAGAGCAAGGAGGGGGTTGTGGAAGAAAGGGATGCCATAGCGGACATGTACAGGATATTTTCGGGATCCGAATGCAAAGTGTTCACTGTTTTCCTGCGACCCGAAAAGTCTGAAATAGTCAAACTGAGCAATGATATTGAAGAAGGCATAAGCAAGATAGAAGTCCGGTACTCAAGCAGCACGAATATTGTGCATAATAAGCATACAACATCCGTACAAAATGATTCATACTACCGGTCGTATGAAAAAAGGTTGATGGGAATGGTGCTTGATAACATCAATGATATTTTGCTTGCAAAGTTCTCCTCGTATAGAATCGCATTCATAGTTGAAGATGGAATAGGGTCTGAAAGATTGATAAGCTATATAAAATCCAATTTTATAGTCATCTCTGAAAAAAGGCTTGATTCAGGCGCTATGAACGACCTGCGGAAAGTCAGCGCATTAGCTGTGGCTGCTCCTCCGCTCTCATACCATAATGCTTCGAATGCAATAGGATTCTCGAACAGGATTAGCAGGCCTGTTGCAGTTAATTCTGGACATCGCGTTTCAGAAGGTGACATATATCTTGGTGATTATTTCGATCCGGGAATTAACAATTTTACCGGGAAAGCGATGGTAAACAGCAAGACGCTCAATTTGGGGACCTTGATAACCGGGCTTCCTGGAGTGGGCAAAACCAACGCAGCGAAAATCATGATAGAGCAATCGCCGCGGGCCGGATGCGGCATTGCCATAATTTCGCCGACAGGCGAATGGAATTCTTTTGCAGAAAGAAATAGTCTTAAGCTTATAAAAATCGGAGATGCTAGGTTTCCTATCAATTTTTTTAAATGTGAATCAAGCAACACTGTCAAATTCTATGAAAACCTTTCCATGCTTATATCTGCAGGATGCAACTCCGGGCCGTACAAGAATTCCATGGAAAACTGCCTCCTTGCCGCATTTTCCAAGGCATACCTCAATACAAAAAACCCTGATCCGCAGGATGTGTATGGGGAGATAGAAGAAGCTATAATAGAACAGCATGCGGTAAGGACGCCCGGCGGTGTGAAGTACACTAAACACGGCGAGAATATAAAATCTGGGCTGGAGGGGCTAAGACAGATTCTTAGTAAACGGCAGTTTGCATACGGTGATGGCATTAGCGTGGCGTCACTTATCTCCAGCGGAGTCGTATTCGATCTTTCCGAGATTAGCAATAATATGAAGCCGTTGATATATGCGCTTTTGCTTAACCATATATATGGGATGTGCGATGAGTTGGACCTGAATGGAGACGACAAAATAAGGATGATGATATGCCTTGAGGAAGCGCAGCTGATATTCAATCCCGATGATGACAATGTGGCTACGGAGGATTTGAAGGCGAGGATACAGAATTTTAGAAAGAACGGGGTTGCACTGATCCTGATTGCCCATAATGTGACGGACATAAACCCGAACATAAGGAGGTTGTGCCAAAACAAATTTTATTTCAGGCAGAGCTCTGATGTGGCAAAGTACGCGTCCAGCGATCTTATATTCAATGAATCTGAATACGGAGACATAATACGTATCTTAAAGGGGCTTGAACAGAGGGAATGCGCGATAAACTCCGTAATTGTGCATAATGGGAAAAAGATCGTGGCCGAATCCTCGTTTGCCAGAATAAAGGAATACGTACAGGAAATCCACGAGAAAAATACTGTTTACGCTATAGAGCAGCAATCTGCAACTAATATAAAGTTTGCAGGAAGCGCATTTTTGGGGAGGAAGTTCAGCATTTTATATCTTGGAGAATGTGTGAGGAGGGGAACTGTGGACAATCCGGAAATCCGCGACTTTGGCCTGCTTGAAAACAGGAGATATGTCCTTTTAGTATATGGCAGGAAAAAGAAGGATAACATGCAGTTTGAGATAATCGGCGGGACAGACAATGTCATCCCTGAACAAGCCTTCTCTGCCTGAGTGCCAGAGAAAGTAGGGTGCTATTCTTGATCCATGTGTTAGGAGATATGTCCATCCTTGAACTTACAAATGCAAACAGGTCTTCAAATCCCTCCATAACCGTCGGGGTGCCCTTGAGCGCCTCCCTTACATGCTCCCTGACGTTCCACACGCCAACAGGCATTATGTAGCCCGGATGGGCTTCCCTGAGTATTACCACCCTTGCCTGTTTTTGCATTTTGTCAAGAAGCTCTGACGATGCAAGTCTTGCAGCATAATAGCATCCGCCTATTTCAGCATATGCGGTCCTTCCCTTGAACGGCTCGTATGATGAATATATCTCTATGTTTTCGCTTGCCGTATTCCATGTTGTGTTAGGATACCACGCCTCTACAAGCTCATACTCCCATGCTCCCGGAATCATTATGACAAGCCACCTGTTGTCAAGTGCAATGTTTTCGTAGACGCGTATCGCATCTATGGTTTCATTCTCCTTTACCGACCTAAGCTTGTACTTGGACAGGGAGTCGTCCACAGCAGTGATGCTCCATCTGGTTGGAACAAGCTTCCTTCTCTTGCCCATTCCAAGTATGCCTGCTGATAGGGATTTCTGTATCTTGGACACTGCCACTCCGCTATTGTAAAGCTCTATCATGGCAGAGGTCGAATTCATGTCTGTGTCAGAATAAGCCTTCTCTATTTTTGGGTTTGCAGTGCTGTTGTCTATCTTCATGTCGTCAAGTTTTGCGCTAGGTCCGTATGGCTGGCTGTTTTCATCAAAATGCATGCCAAATACCGGCCTGCTCTTGAATAGTTCTTCTACTGCGCTGTATTTGTCTGCCATCGCCAATTCTGCTATCATCTCCTCTATTTTACCATTGTCTGCATTGTTTATCCTTGTCCTGTACATTCCGCGTACGAGTGAAGACCTGAATTTCACTATCTCCTCAATGCTTTTTCCAACCCACATCTCCGGAGAGCCCATTATTGTCGTATCGCCAAGCTCCGGGGGAACTAGCGGGCCTATGTAGACATTCGGGTACCCGAACCTGCCCACAAATATATCCGGAGGAGATGATCCATAAATGCTGTTGCCTTCAATTTTCTGAACGGTCTGGAATTTGTAGTAGTATTTGAGGAATGACGGATCCTTCATGTTCCTGTATACTGAACTGTCCCTCACTACCTTGATGCGCTCAACCATGGATCCACCGATGCCTATTATAAATTAAAAAGAGAGTTTTTTAATATGGTTTTATGGCTTCTAAATCAAAGTATAAGCTTGTACGGAGGGACGGGATCACTGCAATAGTGTTATTCAAGAAAAAGGCCCTGCTCCTAAAGAGGCGTAACGTTCCAGTAATATCAAATCCTGGGATATGGGCGTTTGTGTCTGGGGCGACTGAATCTGTCGAAAGCCACATTAGTACTGCATACAGGGAGATAGAGGAAGAAACAGGCATTAAAAAAGATTCGTTGAAGCTGGTTAAAGAGTATAAACTGCTTCTGTTTGAAGAGAGAAAGAGAATTATGTGGCCTAATCAGGTATTCATATTCAATTCTAACACCGGGAAAGTAAAACTTGACTGGGAAAACAGCGATTACAGGTGGGCTACAATCGATGAGATAGTCAGAGAGAAAAGATACACAAATATATTTATTAACAAACAGCTTATCATAAAGTCAATACGGGATGTGGCATATGGCAAAATCGGGAATGAAAAAAAAGCTTGAAAGGATATTCGATGGATCTAAGGAAGCGGATGTCATACTCATAGCGAATACCAGCAGCAAGGATCCGAATTTTTCATACATAACCGGGATAGTTGGCGGATTATTCGAAGGCAACATACTCCTTCTTAAGCGCGATTCTGCAAAGCTCATAACAAACCAGCTGGAATACGAGCTTGCTGCAAGCCAAAAGCCTGCAGACCTTGAACTCATCAATGCGTCAGATGCAAAGCAGATTAAGGGTATATTGGTGAGGGAACTTCGGGGGAAGAGAGTCGGCGTGAACCAGAATGCAATCACCCTTGATCTTTATGACAAGCTCAAATCCGAATACAGGCCAAAAGAAATACTCAGATCATACAGCGCTTTTTCGGATTCAAGGTCAATAAAGGATGATGAAGAGATATCAAAGATAAGAAAGGCTGCCGAGATAACAAAGAAGGCGATGGAGCTCATAAAGAAGGAATTCAAGGTGGGGGTAACTGAAAGGGAGATTGCCCAGAAATTCGATTACACATGCAGAAATCTCGGCTCCGAATCGCCATCATTCGATACGATAGTCGCTTTCGGGAAAAATGCCGCAATGCCCCACCACGCTCCAACAGATGATAAGCTCAGATACGGAGACATAATAAAGATAGATGCAGGCTCGAAGTTCGGGAATTACTGCTCTGATATAACCCGCACCGTGATATTCGGGGATGATAAGGGCAGAATAAAGGATTATTCAAAGAAGCTTGAGATAATTGAGATCGTAAAAAGCGCGCAGAAAGCTGCAATAAAAGCGATAAAGCCCGGAATGAAAGGCAAAGATATACACAAAATAGCCAATGATTACATAAACAACGCGGTAGGCGGCATATACAAAGGGACGTTCATACATGGGCTTGGGCACTCGCTGGGCCTCGAGGTGCATGACAGCTCAAAGCCAAGGCTCAGCCCATTATCAGATGACATCCTTAAACCGAATATGGTTGTAACAGTGGAGCCAGGCATATACATAAGCGGATTTGGCGGAGCAAGGATCGAGGACGACATACTCATAACCAAGGATGGCGCAGAAATACTTTAAGGGGAGTTAGGCTAGCTTGGTAGGCTACCAGGTTCGGGACTTGGAGACTCGAGTTCAAATCTCGGACTCCCCGTTTTGTGCTAGGGGTTAGCTGTTCATGGTCTTGGCGGCAATGGTTATCCACCTTAATCTAGGCAGAAGAAGATAGCGTCTTACTCCTTTATTCTTAACGCTTCGACCAACTTTCTTATATTTGGCAGATTCTCTGAACCGATAGTCTCTATAAGTCTGGATAACTCCTGTTCAGCTATTCTGTGAACTGCCTTAAACGTATTCAATGAAGTGCCAGATAATGTAATGGTCTCAGGCTGCTCTGATTGAGATACCTCAATTTTCGGCGTGGCCACTTCGTGTCCAGCTCGAACTCCAACCACCACCGACGCGACACCATCCCTCTCAAACTCTGCTTGTATGACGTAACGCTCCCCCTCCCCCGCATTCAAATAGGCATAATTGTTAGAACGCACGTAGAGCGCCAGCGGCTGGGGGTCTTCGTAAACACGAACAGTTTTTTCTATATCTCCTTTTCCTTGTGTTAGTTCTCCCTCATCATTGAATGTGTAGTTTCTCAATACTGCAGAGTCTTTTCCTTCCAAGTAAAACCATTCTCCCTTCAACTGTTCCTTGAGTTCTGGACTCTGGTCTATCTTTTCTAGTGCTTCCTGATAAGTTAGTGGTCTAAAGCCATTCTGTCGAAGCAATGCCATTGAGTTTTTGTGATTTGCTTCTGTGTCAGCGAAAAATACGCCTGTTTGACTAACCTCTCTAAACTTTACTTGTACTTTTTCTACAGTTCTGTCTCGAAATCCTGTTATAAGTATTTCTAAAGTGTTCTCTTGTACTCCTTTTACAAGTCTTGATGTATTCTTCATTTTACTATTCATTTTACCACAGTACAATTGCTGTCTTGGATGGTATTTAAAGGCAGCGGTTAGTCGTGCGGAAGGATTATAAAGGGTTATTTAAAAGTCGTAAGAATTTAAGATTGTTACGGAGAAATTCCGCTATTCGACAACAGGCACCAGAAAACCGCAAAACGCGCAAAAATCCTGTCCTCGAAGTCGTAAGATTCTTGAACTGTTACTAAAAGTCTCTTTCTAGTCTTTTTCTTCAGTATTATCTTCACCCTCTTTCACTTTCTTTCTCAGATAACGTAGATTTCTTTTTGAGATTCCGATCTGTTTTGCTTGCCTTGGCGTTAGTTTCTTGATAATATCCTTTATCTTCTGCTCCATTTTGTTATCATAGATAATGTAATCGTTATCTGAAACACCGATAACCTTGCTTTCTTCAAGGTTATTCTAGTCTTTCCCGATGTGTTCAATATCATTGATATTGATTTGCTTCTTTCTTAGCCCTCCAGACTCACCGCGTTCATATTCTTTGAATACTTCATTGAAATAAGAATTAAATTCATTCATCATCTTTCCCTTGCCGAATTATACTATTTATCTTTCCAGTAACTGTCAAGTATCTTTATTACTTCTCCGTCTTCGACCTGCTCAAACTCCCTGTAAAATTGTCCTATTCCAAAGAAAAGCTCAGGAACATCTAGATATATTATGTCATCAGCTTCTCTCCTGAGCTTGTCAAGTATGTCCGCTGCTATTACCGGCACAGCAACTATTATCTTTTTTGGATCATGCTTCCTTATCCACTTTATTGCAGCAATTGCAGTTGCTCCTGTCGCTATTCCATCATCAACCAGTATTACGATGCGTCCATTCAGTTTAGGATACTCTCTTATTCCTCTGTAAGCATTAAGGCGCCGCAGCGATTCATTAATTTCAAGCTCCTTTTCCTTCTCAATGTAAGCTATTTCTATCCCTCTTGCCGCTATGACCTCCTCATTAAGGAATGTGCTGCCATCGGGCATTACTGCTCCTATGGCTAGCTCCGGATCATACTTGTCCTTAAGCTTTCTAGGAGTGACTATGTCCAATTCTGCTCCTATCCGCTTTGCAATTTCATATGCCACCATAACTCCTCCTCTTGGTATTGCAAGTATAAGCGGATTCTTAATTTTCAGATCCTTGAGCTTTTCAGCAAGAAGAAGGCCTGCCTCATTTCTATCTTTAAGCATAAACTGTCCATAACCCATGATAGAAATATACCAAATATCTATTTATAAAATCACGATAATAGTGCTTGTTTGACCTATTGCCAATAGCAAGCATTTTGGATTCTTATCTAATGCACTTTTTCATTGAGAGTGAGTGAAGAAAAGCAAAATTTATAGTTCACCCAAATTCAATGACACACTAGATTCAGTCTTTGGAAAGTAGCTATCAAGCATGCCGGGCTTCTGCTTCTTGCCCGGTTTGCAATCCAAATCTTTCATTTCTTCTGCTTATGCTTGTTTGCTGCCCTCTTTTTATACATGTAAACTGCAGACCCAATCACTATTATGATAATTATGATGGATATCTGGGTAGCATTTCCAGCTGCGCCTCCAACAGCGACAAAATAGTTGTTCTCTCCGGTGAACTGCTGGTCTGCCGCCCCATTTGGCTGCTTCCACTGTTCGTATAGGCTAACAGGGTAGTTGCCTTCAACGCCCTGGCTGTCTACGCTCACCAAGAAGGTTACATTAGTCGAAGCCCCTGCAGGCAAATCGCTTATGTAAGCGGTGCTCGCAACAGGCGCAATCGGATAAGTTGTCTCTAGGCTGAGCTGCACCTGTTCCGCTGGGCTTGTTCCAGTATTCGTGATTTTGAATGTTACTGGCACATCTGTAGCCCCTATTCCAACGGATTCCGATCCCGACGCTATGCTAAATTGCGCCGCCGGGACTACGGAGAGGCTTATATTCTGCGCGCTGCTGAATTTCTGGCCAAGCGCAGATGAGTAATAGTTTATGTTTGCAAACAATTCCGCTTGCGTTGTGTTTTCAGCTGATATTAGGATCGGTTCATCTATGGTCTGCCCCTGCGTGAGATTCGATATGAAGAAACTGGTAACTGAGCTGAGAATGTCCGTCCCTGGGCCCGTGGAGACATAAACACTTACGTTCCTTGCTGTGCCATAGCCAGTGTTTTCTACGGCAAGATCTACGGTTTGATTATGCCCTGTATATAAAGTTGCCGGATTTGGGCTCTGGGCCGTCACCTTGATAGAAGGTTTGTTCTGAACGTAGAATGTAACTGGCATGGAAGATGTTGCTACAACAGATCCAGTCCCTGCATATATGAAATAACGCGAAGTGAAAGTTATGGTATAGGTGCCTGATGGCAGGGTGTTTGGGATAGGGAAGGTGTAGGTATAATTCTTATTGTCAAGTCCTGGATTTACCATCCCTATTAAAACCTCATTTAATGGTGACGCGTTGATTAGCGGGTATGTTCCGCTTGGCTGCAGCGTGGTTCCATAGAGCCAGACGTCATATGCATCGTAGAGTTTGAAATGTATTACTGCGTTGCCTCCTGCTACAACCGGATTGGGGGAGACTGATACGTTGGCCATCGAAAGCGAGTTGTCAAAAGTAGTCTGCGCACTGATTGTGCACATCAGCATTGCCAAGACAATGAACGCTGAAAAGAAATGCGCTGTTTTCATTTTTCCACCTATTTTCATTTTTCCACCTATAATCATGATCCATTATAATATCATATCTGCTGGCTTGTGTCTCTGAAGAAAAATGCTGCTAGTGCTATCATCACTCCGGTAAATATCAACAGTATGGCGGAGCTTTCCACCAGCATGCTAACGGGCAGATAACCCTTTATCATTATGTCCCTTGTGGCGTTTACTGCGTATGTCAGTGGATCTACAACTGCAACTGGCTGTAAAATGGCCGGAAGAAGGGACACAGGAACAAATGCCCCTCCGAGAAAAGACATCGGCATTGTTATTGTTTGCGTAATCAATGCATAGGTCTGCAGCTGCTTTGCCTTTGAAGCCATGGCTACTGACAACGCTCCGAAGCTCAACCCTACAAGGCCTATTATCCAGAGGAGCTCAATGAAGCCTACTATTCCAGCGGCGATTGTTGCTCCTAGAAGCAGGCCGATTATGAGACCAACGTATGCGCTGAATGTTGATTGCACTGTGCCGTATCCTATCTTGCTGAATAGCACAGCATATTTGTTAATTGGGGTTGTCAAGAATGCTTTCATGTTGCCAAGCTCCCTGTCGCTGATTACAGTGAAACCGCTGCCGAACATTGCGCCAAACGCTGCAACCATTATCACTATTCCTCCAACCACGAAACTTTCGTAGTTGCTGCCGGCCCCATAGGCATAGTCAGTTATAACAGAGATGATGTTTGGTGCAGATCCTATGCTGCTAGTCACCAAAGAGGTGCCTAACTTTGCTGCAGCTAAAGATACAGCGCCGTTAACTACAGATGCAGACTGGGGCTGCGAATTGTCAAGATAAACATAAATGCTTGATGCGGAATCCTGCGACAAGACCGGAGGTATTACAATGACCGCTGCTACACTGCCTTGGGACAGCAAACTCATTGCCTGGGCCTGAGTGGTGGCACTTACAACCTTTACATTGTTGTTGGACTGAATCAGGTTTATTAATTGCAGTGACATTGGGCCGTTGTTGTAGTTTACTACGGCCACAGGAACATTCTTCGGCGTGCTTCCAAAGCTTCCTAGAAGGATTATGAAAACTAGCGGGAAGATGAGCCCTCTGCTTAAGTTCTGCAGGAGATTCTTCTTGAAGATCAGCATCTCCCTTGTAAAAAGCGTTAGCGTGTCTTCTGCAAGGCCCATCTTATCTACCTCTTCTCATCAATGCTGCAGCTTTGCTGTTATCAGCGCCAGTCTGGTCTCTTGTCGAAGATCCGGTAAGCTTCAGGAATATGTCATCTATCGTAGGTTCATGCATGCTTATGCCGTGTATTGGAATCTTGTTCAATGTTAGTGCCTTAATAAGCTTATCTACCTTGTCTACCGGAGCATTTCCTCCGGAAGCGATAACTTTGTTTGTGAGAACCTGCGGATCCAATCCTACTTTCTTGAAGGCTGATGCAATTTTATCCAGATAATCCTTGGCTGCTGCAACTTCCACCACGGCGCTCATTCCTATTTTCTGCCTCAGTTCTGCAGGAGTGCCAAGCGCTACGAGTTTTCCATGGTCGATTATTCCGATTCTGTTGCAGAGCTGGTCCGCTTCTTCAAGATACTGCGTGGTCAATAGTATGGTGACATTGTCTCTTTTGTTTATCTGCCTCAACAGGTTCCATATCTGCGTCCTGTTCTGAATGTCGAGTCCTGTTGTAGGCTCGTCGAGGAGAAGCAGCTGCGGCGCATGCATCAGTGCTTTTGCAGTTTCCAGCCTGCGTTTCATGCCCCCCGAGAAAGTGCCGGCATATTTGTTCCTGAAATCGGTAAGATCCGAAAGTTCTAGCGCAAAATCTATATCCTTCTGCAATTCAGAAGCCGGAATATGGTGCAGCCTTCCGAATATCATCAGGTTCTCCTCGGCTGTTAGTTCAGGCTCCACAACGGTTTCCTGCGTAACCACTCCTATCTCCTGCTTGGCTTTGTCCGGATTTTTCTGCATGTCTATGCCGTCTACCAATATATTGCCAGATGTTGGTGGAATTAGCCCAAGCAGCATGTTTATTGTTGTGCTCTTTCCCGCTCCGTTTGGTCCCAATAGGCCGAATATCTCACCTTTCTTTATGTGAAGGGTGACACCATTGACAGCTGTGAAGTCACCAAATTTTTTCACCAGATTATCAATTTCTATTGCGTATTCGACCATTGAACAAGCCCGCCATATTTTTATTTGAACATATCTGATATTTCCTTCATGGAGGATATGAAAATTTTCTTTGTGCTGTTTAGAACGGCCTTCCCCTCTTTAGTTATTGTGTAATAGTTTGCGGGAAGATCCGGCTTGGAATGTTTTTCCTGCCCGGTATGTCTTGATCCTGAATTTGCCAGTCTAATATAACCCGCTTTTTCAAGTACATTTATTGTATTGTATATCTCGTCCTTGATTGCATCTCTGCTGCTGAAGAATTGTGCCATATGCTTGCTCTGTGCAATCTCCTTGACTATGGCATAGGGATATGTTCTCTTTATTCCTATTATTTTTAGCACCTTTAGCTTTACCATGACCTTCTTCATGTCTTTTGTCAAAGCGTTTTTCTCTATCATGTTGGGCACTAATAGTGTAGATTTAGACTATGAATATATAATCCTTTGCTGTAACGAGGCGTTGTAGTTTAATTCCAGGTATCGGGAAGCACACATTTGTTTATGGTGCCAATAATCCGAAAGGATATGTCAAAACCAGAGGTTCAATAGAAACGCTGAGAAAGCCGTAAAAACCGCAATAGACAAGTCACAGCATAAACCATGCTAATTCTTTTTGCAAATCCGCTCACTGCTGCCAACCAAGGAGGATGTTATTCACAACTGACTTGAATATGTAGCTTTTCCTTGACCTTGCGCTGTCCCTCAGCCTAATCCTTGTTCTCGTTACATTCTTTAGCACATTATAGCATTTCACGCACATGAGCCTCCTGGCCACAGCGCCCTTTCTTACGTAATTATCCCTTTCCTGTATGTATCTTGGGGGCACTATTTTTATCTCATAGGCACCGAGATGCCTGTTGCATGAAATGCAGCTGTTCTCGACAAGATACTTGAGGTCGACGCTTTCAGCTTTTTCTACGGAATACTCCTTATCTTCAGATGCAGCAAACTTCGTATCAAATCGGCTTCTTTCCAAACAAACTTCAGGTTCGACCATTCTATTACCCTAATCGGCAATCCCCAATGCCGAAATTCCCAACCCTATGTATTACAGCAGACCTTATATTTATTAGTTGCGGTAAATCTAGTAAAACCAAATTTTTGGAATACAATGCACGACAAATATGTTATTGCTCTGGGAGGCAACGCTATAGACGACATAGATTCAATATCAAAGTCAGCGGCTGCGATAGCTAAGCTATATTCGAAGGGAAATGACATCATAATTACACATGGAAACGGGCCGCAGGTTGGCATGCTCTCGGAGCGCATGGACATGGATCTTGCAGTGCTTACTGCGCAGACCCAGGCGTGGATAGGGGCTGAGATATCAAAATGCATAGCCGATGCCCTGAATGAACTTGGCATAAAACACAGCCATTCCATACCTGAAATAGTGATAACATATGTCGCTGTCAATAGGAATTACGGCAGGTTGGCAGCAATCAAGCCAATAGGCAGGTATATGTCAAGACTTGAGTCCCGCAGGATTGTTGGCAAAGGATTTAAGGTAAAGAAATTTAATGGTGGATACAGAAGGGTAGTTCCTTCTCCTTATCCGATAGCGATACTCCAGAATGATGTAATAGATATGCTTACCAAAAGGAGAAAGATAGCCATAGCCTGCGGCGGAGGGGGCATACCCGTAATGATCATGTCAGGGAGAATGGAATATGCAGATGCAGTAATAGACAAGGATAGGTCTAGCGCCCTGCTCGCAAAAGAGCTGAAGGCAAGCAGGTTTTTCATACTGACCAATGTCGATGGCGCATACAATAATTTCGGAAAAAGCAACCAGAAGCTAATAGAAAGGATAACTGCAGATGATCTTGCGGAATTAATCAAAAAGGGCGGATTTGAGGAGGGGAGCATGAAGCCTAAACTTGAATCATGCATAGATTTCGTCAAGTCATGCAAAAGAAGCGCAGGCATAGGCAACATGTCCAATCCGGACGACGTATTCTCGCTTAAACACCTAACCCTTGTTACTCCTTGAGAGCGCCTTTATGCATTTACTTACCTCTTTTGCGGTAGCATCGGTCTTAATTCCGTTATCATCGAACTGCGTTGCAGTTGCTGTATATCCTAGATCCGACAGTGCCTCTATGACTTTATAGTGCGATATCGAGCTTAACCCAAGCCTTTTGGTCATTTTTGGCACCGAATAAAATAGTGGTGTGTCAAACTCCTTGCTTATGCATTCGGCAAGCCGGGATCCCTGGGCTTTGGCCACTTTCAATGACAATCCCTTGTCATATAAATTCCCGAGCCATAATGGTCCGAATCCCTCAACTTCCGAGCTGCAGTCTGCGCAGACGTTTCCAATAAGCGGTGACACGCCGCGTTTGAAATCAAATCTGCCGCAGCTGTGGCAGAATGTTCCTATTCCCCCAAATCTAACTGCCCCATAAGCATTTTTGGCTCCGCTCTCAAGCTTGATAAATACCCTCATGTAGTGCATGTCGGATATGCACATTAAAGGTACTGAGCCGAAATTAAACTGCGCAGCTATTTTCGAAATGTAACACATAAGTATCCTGATGCCTACCTCCTTGCACAGTTCATTGTGAAGCGGCTTTGAATTATACTGCTTTAGACATGCGGCTGAATGCGCACCGCACAGCACCGCAGTATCTGTCGCAGTGGCCATAAGGACTGTCCCATCTTTTGAAATCTTCATCAAGTCATAGATATCCGGGGCTGGGCTTCCGAAAGGGTCAAGGTCTATTATGTCAAACTTTTCATCGGAATTATTCGCGAATTCCTGTATGCTTACATTTTTACAGTCTACATCAACATTATTCAAAAGGATATTCTTCCGGCATAGTTTGTAGGCATTTTTGTTTATGTCTATAGCGGTAGCGCTGCCTATTCCGCACTCCTTATAATATCTTATAGCACGCACGCCTGTTGCTGCGGTAGCGTCAAGAAGCGTCTTCCCCGCGCATCCATATGCCAAAAGGAATGCGACTGACATGTCCCTAAGCGTTGACATTTTAGGATTGAAGAATACCTTTTCGTTCGTTCGTATGTGCGCTTTGCCTTCGGAAACAACATTCACACGTCTCCCTCCTTTATTTTCAGCACAGCGTCAAGAAGCCCGTGAGCATATTCTATGCTCGAAAATGCGGTGACATAGTCGCCCTTTTTAATCCAGGACTCAGCGTCGCTGTGATACATCTTGGCCAGCTCAACAACTTTCAATTCTTTGCCGCTGAGCTCCAGAATGTCAATGCGCTTTATATTCTCCTTAAAAATTGCAATGCTTTTTTCTATTCTTTCATTCAATTCCATTGCGGCACCTTGCAAAATAACATGGCTTGTTTTATGCCTACATCATCCGAATCAAAGAACAGAATGGGGTTGCAATACCGAAGTGCGTAATTGCCAATCAGCTATTCCTCCATGTAGGGGGCAAGATAGTACACTATTTCCGAATCCCCGATATTATATCCTATCTTCATAGGTTCGTTGGTCTTCAGGTCTATCTTTATTGTGCTTCCAAGCGGGCAGGACTTTACCATGCTTTCAAGGAATTCCAGGTTGAATGTTGCATCAGCATTTTTCTGCGCCTCGACCTTCTTGATTGCCGATCCTTCCTTCTCATGCTGCTCCTCAAGCTCTCCAGAGTCTCCCCTGGCATTTACCATAAACTGGTCTTTTGAAGCCCTGAACGCTATATATGAAGACATCAATGCCGCGTCCTTTATCATGTCCTTGAAAGGCTCCCCTATTATCTCTATATGCGCATCAAACTGCACATTGGGCTCCTTTTCAACGCTCTTCTTGACTTCGATCATCTGTATCTTGAATCTTCTCTTGCCTCCTGGCCCTACGAATTCAAGAAGCACTTTGTTGTCAGCATCCTTGATTATCAGTGATTCCCCGTCCCTAGTTGTAGAAAGTATCTTGCTCAAATTTTCGAGGTTTAATCCCACAGCGCTGCTCTTCTCAACAGAAAATTTTGAGAAGGACTTACTAGGCATGAAGAAGGAGACCATGCTTATGCTGGACGGATCCATGGCCTTCAGGCTTATCCCATCCTTGTTTATGTTGAATAGCCCCTCATCGATAAGGCTGACTATGGATTCGACGCAATCCCTCCAATACTTTGCATTGTCTATCTTAAGCTCAAACATGCTATCACTCACAGATTAAACACCTCTTTTATAAAAGAATAAAAATATATAGCTATGGCAGCTCCTTTGGAAGTTTGATATGCTATAATCTCTTGATATGCATATACATGTGCTCCAAGTCAATGTATTTGCCATCCCTCTTCACAAAGCCCGGAGCAACGCCGAAACTTGCAAAGCCCGCTTTCTTGTACATCTCCTTCGCCATTCTGTTGTAGCTGAAAACAGTAAGATGAAGCGTCTCAAAGTTTCCTCTTGCCGCTTTTATCGCCGCGCCAAGAAGCGTTTTCCCTACACCCCTTCCTCTATAATCCTTATGGACAAGTATGGATAGCGAACCCACATGGGAAAGTTCGGATTTAGGCAGGCCCCTCCTTATAAAACATTGACCTACAACGGCGCCATCAATCTCTGCAACCAGATATACCGCATTCCCATTTCTCGCGTCAGCAAGCAGCTTTGAAAACCATTCGCGCATCCTCTTTCTGGTCGGCCTCTTAAGGAATACATAATCCCCAAATTCGGGGTTTGATTCACGTTCAGGATATGTTGACCAGCCAAGCCTCAGGACATCATTGAAATCTACAGCAGCAGCATTGCGTATTTTTATCATGTCATCACTCAAACATCGGCTTAACACATGCATATTAAAATTGTTTTTATCTTTTTATACCTTTTTAATATAAAAGCAATCATGATAGATATTGTGTTCTATTCCGGTGATGTAACTTCTGCAAATGCTGGCCATCATGCGCTTAAATGCCTTGGTGCAACAAGCACCGACTCCGGATCATTCAGCAAGGGCGAAATAGAGATTAGGAGATCAGATTGCGATCTTCTTCATTCAGAATATCTCGATGAGCTTGGCGCAGACCTTATAATATTCTTGAGCAAGCATAGCAGTTCGTCTGGGACACCTGCATTTACTGTACATTCGACCGGGAACTGGTCAAAGAATGCCGAATTCGGCGGAAAGCCCAAATCGTTATCCACTGCGGCACCTTATGCCATGCTCAACATAATTAAAAGGTTATCAAAGCTTGAGATTAATGGTATTGAAAAGACATACGAAGCCACGCACCATGGCCCGCTACTTAATACGCCTTCATTGTTCTTGGAATGCGGAGGAAACAAGGAAGCTTTAAGCAATGTGGCATTTGCTGAAAAGCTCGGTGAAATAGCCCTTGAAGCCTCGGAAGACGTCATAGGTGCCGTTGAGTATCGGGGCAAGGTCGTAATAGGCATAGGCGGCGGCCACTATCCTTCAAAATTCACAAAGTTGGCGGTCGAAAAGGGCTACGCCTTTTCCCACATCCTGCCAAAGTACGCAATTTCAGGTGCGGATGGGGCATACAATATCGACATGCTTGAACAGGCAGTAGTAAAATCACATACGAGAGCCGAATGCGCAGTGATAGACTGGAAGAGCGTGAACTCAAAGGAAAGGGCAATGATTATAAAAAAGCTTGATGAAATTGGTATAGCGTATGAAAAGGCCTGAATTATTATTCATATTTTTTATACTGATGCCTGCTCTGGCAAATGCTCAGTACTGGTTCCAGTCAGGCGCAAGGGCAGGTTCGCTTTCCACATACAACAACGGCGCAAAAGTCGAGATACAGACATTATCCGGGCAAAATATAAGCTCCGGATCCATAGCATTCTGGGTTGGCGAAACCCTTCAAAATGGCGCGTTCATACAGGTCGGGTATCTTGTTTTGAACGAATCTGGAAATTATCCGTCTTATTGCACAGATGTATGCCACAATTATACATACATAAAGAAGGGATCGCCATCATGGTTCTATGAATATTTCAATTCGCAATCAGACACTGCATTTCATGGCGCTGTGGGCGCGAACGGATCTGCAGGCGCAAACAATACGATGCATACTTACGGATTTTATTCTGCTGGGGACATATGGCATATATTCATGGACAATACGACTCTCGGCGAAATCAATCTCGGAACAAATAATTCTGGAAACAACCCTCCTGTTGCATTTGCTGAAGCTGCAAATGTTACTGGCACTGATGACAAAATCATACCTGTCCAGTTTAAAAATCTTTCTTTCTATAGGAACGGCACATACCTTCCTTCACGGTACGGCTATTTTTTTGAAGGCTATGGTGCCGGAAGCCTCAAATCAATACCTAACCCATATGGCGTAATTGAATTATACAACCGCACTAACTATTTTGAGGTTGGGTCCGGCATATCTAGCCCTACAAATGGCAAAGAGTTATGGTCTTTAGGCTATTTTCTTACCATAATGTCGCAATACGGGGCTTCAAACAAGACCGAATACACTGCATATAAGGTAATCCGACTGCAGAGCCCCGAATTCATATATATAAATAACGTGACAAGGGAGGCATTTAATGGCTGGTCTGGAACAGGCGTAGGCTCTTATTCTGGCATTCTAAATGAAACAAACATAACAATGTTTTCAAACATAACGGAGACTGCATCATGGAACACACAGTATGCCTTTAATCTATCTTCACCATATTCAAAATTATACGGAAGCGGGTGGCATAATTCCAATAGCACAGTGAATATATCTGTAAATCCAAGCATAATCTATACAAACGGCACATCAAGACTTAAATTCAAGTCTTGGAGCAATGGGATAAACAATGCGAACTTTAGCGTAAAAGCCAACGGCCCGTTAAGCATGCGCGCTTTATGGTCAAAGCAATATTTCGTAAGCGTTTCATCAGAATTTGGCGGAATAAACGGGTCCGGATGGCATGATGCAAATACAAGCATCATGCTCAGCATAAAAAATCCATACATAAATATGAGTTCCGGCCGCAGAAAATCTTTTTATTCATGGAGCAATAACGACACAAACAGCACCATAACGCTCAATGTCACTTCTCCAATAAAAATATACGCCGAATATGCGAACCAGTCGCTTATAAATGCATCAGGCATTGACGCATATGGAAATAAAATCCCGATATCCTACTTTTATATAGGCGGAAAGAGGACCAATAGCACATCATTTGTTTTTGACAACATCCCCTATCTGATAACTGGCGCGTACTATAAGGGCACCCTTGTTGGCACAAGCCAAAAATTGTACGTATCCTCTCCGGGCCAGATACAGATCAGCCTTCCAGTATACAATGCAGTGGTGCGTGCGACAGACATATTCGGAATACCAATGAATGTGTCCTTGTCAATAAGGTTTTCAAATGGAAGCACAGAAAACATCTATTCTGGGCGGAATGGCACCATAGTGATTCCGGATGTTCCATACGGCTATGCAAATGTATCTGCATATTATTCGGGTTTCAGGTTCAATACGGAGGCTTATGAAGGCAGCGAAGGGAAAATCCTACTCATATCAGTGCAGGACATTTCGGTTTTTGCTGCATTGATAATCATTGGATTTGCAATATATCTATACTCAAGCAAAAAACTTTCCGCTCAGACAAAGGTTTCCACTTCCAAACCGCGTTAAAATAGTCGCCAGGTTCCCAGTTCAGATGGCCGAAACTAGCATATATATTCCTTGATGTTGAAACAAAATCATGAAAGTTGCATTGCTCGTATCACCAAAAGATTTCAAAGACGAGTCAGTTTCAAAGCTCAAGCTAATGCTGGAAAAATGGAACATAAACGTCGTGGTCACAACATATTCTGCAAGGGAGTGCGTAGGATACCACGGCGCCGTATATCGGATTGACACTGACGCGTCAACAATACTGCCCGAGGGTTACGATGCATTGATACTCATAGACGGAAAAGGCGTAGATACGTACAAGCTATACGATTTCAGGCCGCTTTTGGACATGATCAAGCTTTTCTACATAAGAGGCAAAATAATAGGTGCAATCGAAAATTCAATAAAAGAGCTTTCAAGGGCCAATGTAATATCCGGAGTGAAGATATCTGCCCCTAAAGACACTGAAACCATGCGCCTCGTGCAGCTCTATCACGGCAGTCCCTCAAAAAATCCGGTAGAGTTTGACAAAAATTTGCTTACAATCGGAGATAATGGCAACACACTTGACTTTGCAGACGCACTCCTGGAAAAGCTGGGGGTCAAATAGTATTCCTGTAATTTACGTGTTTTTCCTCTCCGCATCTGCAGGCAAGGACCACATATCCATTCGTGCTTGACAATCTTACTGAGCATGTCGCTCCAGGGATAAGCACCGTTTTGCAGGCTTTGCACACCTCATTCTTCATTTCATGCCCGGGAGCTATTTTGTAATGTTTTATTATAGACTCGGCAATATCCAGATATCTTGCAGAAAGTCTGTCTGGACCGCCGCTTGACAGAACCCTGCTTTTCGAGAGTCTGAAAAGCCTTCTTACTCTTTCTTCAGCGATAGATTTTAGCAATCTTTGGTTTTTTATCATATATTTACCACGTATATATCTCCGGTAGTGCTGTCCACTCTCACTTTGTAAGTATCCAAGTCAGTAACCCATGGCGTATCTGCGCTTGCCTTACCCGTATCCACATCAAATGCGCCGCCATGCCACGGGCATATCAGGTTTCCTCCGCTCACCGTCCCATCTGCAAGAGGGCCTCCCTTGTGTGTGCATTTTCCGCTAAGCGCGAATATTTTCCCATCCTTCTTTATTACGGCAATATCAAGGCTGCCGGCATTTGCATGCTTTACCTCATCATCTTTCAAATCCCCAATTTTTAAAGCCAGTTTAAATTCGGTCATAAAATCAACTAACATACCTCAAAATATTTTTTAAGCGTGTTCTCAAGCTGTGATATTTGCACCCTTTCCTGGCTTTTATCGTCCCTCTTCCTTACCGTGACTGTATTGTAATCCGCAGATTTCTCATCTACCGTATTGAAGTCAACGGTTATGCATAATGGCGTTCCAATCTCATCCATCCTCGCATACCTTCTGCCTATGGAGCCGGAAACATCTGTCTCAACTTTCAAGAAGCGTCGAAGCGAATCTAATATCTCCTGCGATTTTTTCTCCAGCTTCTCATCCTTCTGAAGTGCAAATACCGCTGCCTGCACTGGCGCCAGTACAGAAGGCAGCATGAGTATGTTTCTATCATCTACCTGCCTGTAAAATACATCTATCAGCATGAATATGTTCCTGTCAACTCCAAAGCTCAGCTCAAGTACGTTTGGGACAAACTTTTTTCCATTAGCAACAACGGAAAGATCCTGCCCTGAACCTTTGCTGTGTGATGACAAATCATAGTCTCCCCTATAATGCAGCCCTCCCACTTCCTTGAATCCGCCCCAACTTTCAACATCCACTTCTATGTCCATATGCAGCTTGTTGTAGAATGCCTTTTCATCGCCTCCTTTTTCGAGGAATCTGAATTTTTCAGCCGGTATCCTAAGAACTTTCATGTAAAAATTTGCTATGAGGCCCATATGGTATGCATAGAATTCGGGTATGTTGAGCTTGGAAACAATTTCTTCAGCATTCATCTGATCCGGCTTCTTTGTAGAGTAAGGCACAACTGTGAATCTTATGTCATTTACCTCTGAAATATCAGACCTGAAGTTTTCCGGATCAAAGAAAAGCTGCAGCTCGGCTTGGACCAGCTCCCTCATCCTATAAAGCCCCTGCCTCGGAGAAATCTCATTCCTGTAAGCCCTACCTATTATGGCAAGGCCCATCGGCAGCGATTTTCTGAGTATGTTGAATTCCCTCTGGAAATTAAGGTATGCCGATTGTGCAGTTTCCGGCCTAAGGTACCCCTTCTCATTCTTTTCCGGCCCCAATCCTACATCAAGCATCATGTTGAATGATTTGGATGGAAGCATCACTCCTCCGCATTTTGGGCATTTTATCCCGTTGGATTTTATGGCAGAGTCAAGTTCATCTGATGTTGCACCTTCTGATATCTTGACTCCATTTTCTGCAACAAGGACGTCTGCTCTGAAATACGTGTGGCATTTTGAGCATCCGACAAGCACATCGTTGAATCTGGAAGCATGCCCTGAAGCAATGAGCGGCTTCTCCGGAAGCATATTAGACCCTTCTATAAGCCAGCAGTTTTTCCTCGAATCAACAAAGTACCTGAGCCACTCCCTTTCAAACCTGCTTTTCAAAAGTGAGCCCAGATGCCCATAATCAAAGATTCCAGAGGCGCCGCCATAAAGCTCCGCACTAGGCCAGAAGAAGCCTTTGCTTTTTGCATAAGCGATAATGTTGTCTATCTTCATTTCATCAACGGTCATCTATCAAGAACAGGAAAACACAGTGACATACTATAAATTCAGTAAACATTTAGTAGTAAATATTTAAAAGCTTTATAATACAATCAAAATCAGAAAGGTGTTAATTAATGTTAGTAAAAAACGGAGGGAATGGAGGATAAGCGCAGGCTTGTAATCCGCTTCCTTATTATTTATAGTTGTATTCTTCTTTCAGGATCTTATATTGGTTAGAGTGGGTGTTGTCAAATAGCCTGTAACACAGCGTCCCCGCGAGCACATTCGTCACAATCATGCCATCCACATCCGCTCCTTCCACTTTTTTAAGTTCTTCATCAACTACTACTGCATCCCTCTCATTGAATACTGGCAGCAGGAAGAATACGCCTTCTGGCATTTCTATGTCTCCAACAAGCGCAAATTTATTTGTATGTGAGCTCTGAAAGTCGCTTATTATGCTGTTTAGAATACCTTTTCTATGCTCAGCGAATTTTATGCTGTTTATCTTCTGTAGCATTAGCACATATATGTATTTGATGTTGAGCCCAAGCATGGATATCGTAACTCTTTTTATGACTCCAGAATCCCTGAGCTTGTAATATGTATATCTCGCACTGCCGTGCGGGAGGCCGTACTTTTCATCTATCTTTGCAAACTCTTCGCGGCCATTAGATGCCAATTCCCTCAATACTGCATACTCCCTCATAAGTATGTCTCCTTCTGCTGGCCGTGGCTTCTCTGCGCTTCTCTTCCACACTTTATCCTTCAATACTTCAAAAAAACCGTCTTTCAACGGCACAAAACAGTAGTCGAGGTAAAAAGGCACTACAAAAAGCCTAAAGTCATATTTGGCAAGTATCCTGCTCCTGAAGTTGAATAGCTGTGCCTTTATGCCCTGCGACCACGGAATTACGAGATACATGATAATATCGTACTTTCCGTACGTCATCATTACAAGATGAACATTGGGCTCTTTTCCAAGCTCCTTCCTTATCTCCGCAAGGCTGGGCTTGTTCCTCTCAAATTTTATGAATACAAGATATGTAAGGAAGCCCAGTTTCTCTACATCTACCTCTGCAATATATTTTATCCCGTGCTTGCTCTCGATCTTGGACAGCTGCCTTTCAGCTGCAGTGCTTCCTACGCCTATAAGTTTCCCTATTTCAGATATCGGCGTCCTTCCATCCATGCTCAGTTTCGAAAGGATCCCTTTCTCATATTTTCCAAAATTTACTGCGCTGGCACCGCTATCCCATTTAATTGCATTCACTCCGTGCGCTTTCTTTGACGTTTCAATAAGCGCGGCTTCAAGCTCCGGTCTCCTGGGCACCGACTCCACGAACGTCCCGTCAACAGTTATCTTTCCTATATACTTGGAAATCTTCTTTACCTTCCTGTTTTCACTGTCCCACCTGCTTGTAGATTCATAGACATAGCATCTTCCGCCTATCAGTTTTATGTCTATATAGTGCTTTCTGTTTTTTCGCAATCCTTCAAGCGTTTTTCGTATGTTTTCCGGCAGTTCCATATATGGTATATTTAAAATGGTAAATATAAAAGGATATCCCTATCGGCATGCGGTTTCCGTTTTACGTCTTAAATAAAATGCCTCTTTTATATGGTATAAAATAAATACCTTAAAAACTAGGAATTAAATGAAAAAAGCCTCAATATGTTAAGGAGAGCACTAGAAAGCGGTTCAAAATGTGGCTATCTCCTTTTATATAAAAGGTATGGCGCTACTTACAGTATCTTTCACGCTGTTTTTTTAAACAGACCCAACATACCCAATCCCAAACGGCGCGTGTTTTTGCACGCGCCTACTATTTTTCAAAGCAATCCTGCGTAAAAAAATGTTTCTGCATCAGCTTAAATAAACTTCCTTTCAATATCCTACTGTGATTCCTTGAAAGAATCTCCTGAAGAAAAGAGAATGCGCATATTGAATCTCGCCAAGGCAAGCTTGAGCAATGCCTATTCAGGAGACGAGCATTCTATTATACAAGCAATTCTGTCTTTCAATGAGCTGGATAAAACCAGGAATCTCATACATGAAAAGCTTGAGGAATGGTATGGCATATTCTTCCCGGAGCTGAAGCTTGCAAACCAGCTTACTTATGCCAGGTTCGTCCAGGAGTTTGGCAAAAACAAGAGGGAGGCAGATGCGCAGAAACTTGAGGATATGCTTGGCGCAGCTGCAGGCCAGGTAAAGACGCAGATAAGCAATTCCATAGGCAGGGATCCGACAGACGAAGAGTATGAAATGCTCAATGGACTCGCGGGGCTTGAGCTTAGCATAGCCGAAATGCAGTCTGGCCTGGACAAATACCTTGAATCATCAACTAAAAGGATAATGCCTAATATTACATATCTAATAGACTACAAGGTTGCCGCCGAGCTGCTTGCAAAGGCCGGATCACTTAACAAGCTTGCCTTCCTTCCTGCTGGCACAGTGCAGCTTCTTGGCGCGGAGAAGGCGCTTTTCAAGCATATCAAGTTCGGTTCAAAGCCTCCCAAATACGGCTCCATATTCAAGTTGCAGCAGATAAGCAGCGCAGAAAGGCAAGATAGGGGCCGCATTGCAAGGATGTATGCTACAAAGATAGCTATAGCTGCAAGAGCTGATGGCATATCAAAGAATTTTATAGCAGACAAGCTCAAAGAGCAGCTTGACAAGTCAATAAAACAGATGAGGCCAAGGTCAAAGAAGGCAATAGAGGCGAGAAAAGGCAATTTCTCTGGAAATAGGAGATGGAGGGACAGGGGATACAGGAAGCGCTGAACTCTGATTTGAAGAAGGCATATTTTCGCAGAAAACCAATATATAGCATAAAACAGGAAGTTTTTCCATGGAAAAGAGCATCCAAGCCAATATCGCATATGCAAATACCAAGTCGCACAAGCATGCAGCCGCAGTAATCATAAAATCGGTGTTATCGGCGAGGCATAAAGTACTGGTTGCTGCAGCAAGGGGCATTCGCAGGGACAAGCATGAATATGAAAAGCAGATTGCAGAGCAGGCAGCAGATGCAGCAATTTCAATAATAAATGACATAACCGGCAATCCCATACCCGTGCCAAAAGTCAACATGGACCTCAGGCGAAGAAAAGCCAGGAAGTGCAGAGGATATTTCTTGCCGTATATCCCTGATAGCGTATACATTACCAAAAATCAGTTTGATGTTTCGGATCTTGTGTTTACGGCAATACACGAAGCAGTGCATTATGCAAGGAAAGACATCTTAAATTACAGATCAAATTTCGATCAGGTATCTGCACCGCAATCTTCAGCGGCTGCGGTGGAAGAGGGAATATCCAATTTTGTAGCAAATTACGTGATTTTAGGCGATTATTCGGCCATATGCGGAAAGATTCTACTTTCAGACCATTACGACCACAATTCACTTGAAAATGCCATACTGCTTTACGATGCAATCAAGGCGGACAATAATAAAAAACCAAAACACGTTTTTTCAGGCAAAACGTTCAAATTTTTAACAAGACATAATTACTACGATTCTGGATCCGCAATGACCACATTATTACTGGTATCAAACAATTTTGATATAGATGCAATGGTCAAATACTTTCTAACTACCTCCAATTTATCAATATCAGCGCATTTAAGCGAAACGGTATTGCATGATTCAAAAAATGAGATAAGGTCAAAGCTAGAAAATATCCGCTTGCTAAAGAACATATGCGATGCAGAGGCGGACTCAAGATTTGAGAGGAACGCAATCCATGCAGACCGGATACGGTCACTTAACGTTCTGTACAGAAAGACGTAAATATCATTTAATGCATAATAGATATTTGAGGAACTTGGAAGGTTCCGGCATACCGCGCGAAACGTATGGTTTGTTTCCTGAGCGGTACTAAAATGGTCAAAAAGCGCAAGCAAGGTCCTCTCTGCAGCTGGCGAATCCAAATTGGAATCCAAATGCCATATCCTGTGGTGATGTCGCTTCCACGCAGTTTAAGATGGTGAGCGGGACAGCTCAAAGATTCTCGGCACAGATGTAGGTATAAAGAACATAGTCTATTGCTCCGATGGGCATTCAATATTCAACAAGAATCATACGAAATACTACGACAGAAAGATTGCACAGATACAGACACTTCAATCTAAATGCTCAAAAGGTTCAAGGAGATACAGCCATCTCAGAAATGTGATGAACCGATTGTATGGCGAGAAGTCAAGGAAGACAAGGGATTTCTTGCATAAGGTATCGCATACCTTATTCCATAAAGAGTT
>JAJZOS010000030.1 GCA_021851985.1 Microcaldota archaeon
AATATCATCAAAAAGAATAAAAGAAAAAATATTTATGGAACAAAGGAGGTGTGAAGGGCTATGAGGCCCAGACTTCCGCAAGGGAGGATTCTATTAGAGATAACTCTAGAAAATTTAAGTTACATGGAATTGAAACGGCTTGGGTCTGTAATAATCCGTTAGTTATAGAAAATATCAAGGTAGAAGTAGACGATATTTATGAATATAGTGTGATATAATTTATTACATTGATAATATGGCCTTTATTGTTGCTTTGATCTTGTTCATTTGATATTCATCTATTTTACCTATTTTTTCTTTTATTCTTTTTGATGATATTGTTCTTATATGAAAAATTAATGCAATGCTGTCGCTTTTGAGATTCGTTGAATCTGTCTTATTAATTTGCATGGTGTATGGTAAATTTATGTGTTTGAGAACAGTTGTAAGAGGAACAATAACACATAAATCTAATTCTGAGATAGATTTAATTACTATTACTGGTCGTATCCCACCCTGCTCATGACCCGTAGGTGGATTAAGATCAGCATAGTAAATGCCATACTCGTCCATTTTATCAGTTATTGGGCAAATTTATTCAGTTCAGCATCTGACACTGCATCAAGCAACTCCATTTCCGTATTTATCGAGTTCATCTGTGCATCCCTGTCTTTCTCATCCAAAAGTAATGTCTTTAGAATATTGCTCCCTTGCCATATTGCTTCTGTAGAAAGATGAGGTTTTCTTACATGAAGCTCCTTTTCGGCCTCCTCATAGCTGCCTGTCCTTTTTAATAGAAAGAGCAAACTAGCAACTATTTCTAGGGTATCTGCATCAAGTGAGTCTTTCATCACATTCTTTATCTTGTTTATCCATGCCACTTCCTTTTCGTTTAGCCTATAGTCTGATTCTGTTTGAAACTCTCTTTTGTGTGAAAAGTAACCTACAGTCAAATCGTGTGAATATGGACCTTTAATATTAAATTTAAAATCCGCCGTTATTGGACTGCCAATTAAACTCCACATGAGATAAGCTACTTTTTGTGCTACAACCCTATCATTATAGTTTTTTTCTATATCTAACTTTTTAATGCCAAGCTTATCTAGATATGCAACCAGCCTAACAATTTCATCCTTTTTTATTTCCATTTCTATCAACCAAATCAATCATAATACTTAGCCATTTATGTAATTCCAAGAATGCGTTTTTGCCTTGCTGGGTTATGTAATATGCCGTTTTGCGTTCGTCTTCAACTGTATCTTCTCGTATGTAACCGTATAATTTGAGCCAAAGTAAATTTGGACTCAGTGAACCTTCAGGTATTCCAATTTTCCTAGTATCTTTAAGATCATCATATGAAATGCCATCTTGATCAAAGTAATAAAGGGTATGCAATATCAAAAAGCGCGAATAGAATAGTAACCGAGTATACTTCTTTTCCAATGGCGGCATTATGTCTAAACCACTAATGGCCATGTTAAACCCTCGTTGCTTAAGCTTATAAATCTTTTGAATACTGCTTCTTTGATTCTCTACTGCGTGATATTCTATTTCAATAAATATATATAGTACAAAAGATATAAATAACTTTCTATTTTACAATATAGTAGTGTTTTGTATATAGATTTAAATATAAGAATGTTAATGATAATGTTTGGAGTTGATAAAAATGAGAAAATCATTCAACAGGGAAAACATAGGGAATGTGCGTGGAGGACCAGGAGTATATAAGCTATATGAAAAGAATGCCAAAAAGCCAACGTATATAGGGGAAACAAACAATCTGCCACG
Source organism: Microcaldota archaeon (assembly GCA_021851985.1). Next base: position 1,771 of record JAJZOS010000030.1, read on the forward strand.
CAGGTTGATGGAGCATAAGAATGCCGAACGGTATCATTCTTTTGAAGTAGAACATACCGCTTCTCATGGAGAAGCAATACGAAAAGAGAAAAGACTGATAAGGCGCCACGAATCGCGAAGGAACATAGCTTACGCTTAACACAAATGTGATAGGATGGCAAACCCTGACTACGCATACATAATGCTTAACCACCTTATGTGAAGGAATGAAATACGTCGCATAACAAGAGGTGAGTATACGTTTCAGGAAGACATACCAGTCGTTGGTTTTGCCTTCAGCCCGTTCTATTACGGGCTTGAAGACGCACTTACCATAAAAGGCATTTAGGACCGATGAACTTGTTAAACGCGGTGACTTCTGGATACCGGTATCTGATTTCGAAAAAACGCTAACAGACTTTATATACTTCAGACGCTATTTGAACAAAGATACTATGACAAATATTGCATCACTGATAAATACAAAAAACTTAAACGATATCTTACAGTTTATGACACGAAATTGGCAGATAAAGCAATGCATATGATAGGGAAGATATAATTGGAGCTTAGTCCTTCACATTGAAATCAATAAGTTTTTCTGCGCTTTCTTCATTTGTTTTTTCTATGTTGAGAACTTGTATACCATGCTTTATGGTTACATAAAGAAGCTTCTCGAATTCATTAAGTGCAGCCTCTTCCGCTTCAGCAACAACAAGGACAGAACCATCATCCAAATTTTGCACGTATCCTGCAATCTTCAATTTATTGGCAATGCGCTTTACATAATATCTATAGCCGACTCCCTGAACGAATCCGTGGACTTTGAATGCGACTCTCATTACTTCAACTTTTTCCTGAATTCATTCTCTTCATACTCGAATATTATCCACTTTTCATTGGATATTTCTCTTGCATAGAAATCCGGCTTTACTATGGATCTGGACTTGTAGAATAGAGTGCATGTCATAATATCAAATTTTTTTGAGCGGCCCATGGCGTTTGAAACGGCCTGCAGGGTTTTTCCAGTGTCTGCAACATCATCCACAATAAGCACATACCCGCCCAATTTAGCAAGCCGTGGCATTTCGCCTATAGATACCTTTGCAGACCTTTCATTTATACCGGTATAATAATTCGCATTTATGCCTGAAACATTTTTTACGCCCAGCATGTCGCTGAGCAACCTAGCCACAACCATACCTCCCCTTTCTATATAAACTATTGAGCTTGGCCTTCCGGATCTTTTCATTATGTCCTTGGATAGCCCATAAGAATATGATTTTACCTGGTTGAGGCTTACTCTAACAAATTTTCTGTTGGATATAAATGTGTCTATAATATCCATGGCTACACTCGTATTATACCGCTCTCTATTTCATTTAGCTTTTTTATATTGCGCTCGTTGTAGGCGTCCTTCTTAAATTTCTCCCTGAACCATGCATCTATTATCTCATCTGCAATTGGATCCGAAGTAAGCCTGATGCTCATTACAAGTATGTTTGCATTATTCCATCTCCTTGCTCCGCTTGCTTCCTCAGAATCTGTGCACAATGCAGCACGAATGCCATTAACCTTATTCGCGGCTATGCATGCCCCAGTTCCTGTCCAACAGAAAAGTATGCCACTATCACATCTTCCTGACGCAACAGCCTTTGCAAGCTGAACGCTTGCATCTACCCATTCGGTGCTCTTGCCCGATATCGAGCCAAACTTGATTACCCTATGTCCCTTTTTCCTGACATATCTTACAACATGCTCTGTGAGGCTGTTTGATTCATCTGATGATATCCCAATCCTCATTCAAATGCACTCTTTATTTTATAAAACAGCATGTATTTTACATTTTGTTTGTAGGTATGGCCTTCAGTTCCTTTTTTATGCTTTCAAGCGATTCTTTCTCGGTGGACGCCTTTCCTATAAGCACGCCGTCAATATAGCTGCTCGATAAATATTCGGAAATGTTTTTGGAGTCCACGCTTCCCCCGTACAGGAATTTATATTTCATGGATTTTGGCACAATATCGGTTATCAGAGACGCAATATGCTCCACATATCCTACCTTGCAGTTTGACGATCCCTTATTTGAGCTTATTGCCCACACGGGTTCGTATGCCAATACCATATAATCGGGCTTGATCTTGTTTACTGCTGAAAGCTGCTTGCGTACGACGTTTTCGGTATTGCCTCCGGACTTCTCTTCGAAGGTCTCTCCAAAGCAGAGGACAGGGATTACGTTGTTTTTTATGCATAGTTCAAGTTTATGGCTTATCAACGCGTCAGTTTCGCCAGGCATATCGCCATTTGGGCGCCTTACCTCAGAATGGCCTATAACGGAATACTCGCATCCAAGGGATTTTAGATCCTTTATCAATACGCTTCCGGTATGCGCACCGTAATCGGCTACAGGACTGAAATTCTGGGCGCAAAGGTGTAAATTCATCTTTTGATTTATTGATAGTGAATAAAGTGAAAGGAGAGGCGGGGCTACCACAATTTCATACTCTGCCGGAAAGCCACCCATATATTTTACCAAGTCTATGGATTCAGAAACGCTCTTGTAAGACTTCAGATTCAGCAATATAATCTTCACAGGCCCACCGCGGAAACAAATTATTCAAATATTTAGGAAATTATAGATTATTAGACTTTACTGGATGCATGCTGTACTTGAAATATCATGGTTTATAATCCTTTAATCGCATATATTTTGTGTAAAATTTTGAAAATTCGGTGATTAGATGGCAGAAAAGGATAATATGGACAAGGCCATAAGCATGCTTAAATCAGGCAAAGTGAAGTGGGTAGACCTGCAGTTTACGGACCTTTTAGGAAAGCTGCACCACATAACAATACCGGCAAAGCATTTTACCAAGGACTCTTTTTACGAGGGATTCGGAAAGCTTGACGGCAGCAGCATAAAGGGATTCACAGAGATATACGAAAGCGACATGGTGCTTTTTCCAATACCTGAATCTATAACACAGATACCGTGGTCTCCAGGCACTGCCAGGATGCTTGCAAAGGTGCACAGGGGAGCAGGAGCTGGCAGGTTTGAAAGGGATCCTAGAGGAATAGCAGAAAGGGCGGAGGAGTACCAGAATGAGCTTGGATACAGGAGCTACTACGGACCAGAGCCTGAATTCTTCATATTTGATTCGGTAAACCTTGATGTTTCACAGCCTAGTTCTGGGATAGGGTATAAGATCCACTCGCGCGAGGCGCCCTGGGAGAACTCCGGCACATTTGCCATAAGGCACAAGGAGGGATATTATCCTGCAGAACCAGTGGACCAGCTTGGGGAGATAAGAAAGGAGATGGCAGGAATGCTTATAGACAATTTCGGGTTTGAGATAGAGGCTACGCACCACGAGGTTGCAACTGCAGGCCAGAGCGAGATGAACTTCAAATACTCTACCCTTGTGGACACCGCGGACAAGCTGCAGACGCTCAAGTATGTTGTAAAGAACGTTGCCTATGCGCACGGAATGCTCGCAACATTCATGCCAAAGCCGTTTTATGGGGACAATGGCACGGGCATGCACACGCATTTCAGCCTGTGGACGCTTAAGGGAAAGAACGTCATGTACGATGCAGGCGACAAATACGCAGAGATAAGCAAGGAAGGCAGATATGCGATAGGCGGGCTGCTGAAGCATGCACGGGCCCTGTCCGCAATAGTCTCCCCCACAGTAAATAGCTACCACAGGCTAATTCCAGGATACGAAGCCCCAGTATATCTTGCATGGAGCAAATCCAACAGGAGCGCAGTTGTAAGGGTCCCTACATATTACAAGGGCATTGAAAAGGCAAAGAGGCTTGAATACAGGGCGCCTGACCCGACATGCAATCCTTATCTTGCATTTTCGGCAATACTTATGGCGGGGCTGGATGGTATAAAGAAGAAAATCGACCCGGGTGCGCCGGTAGTGGATGAGAACATATGGCATATGAGCGCGGCAAAGAGAAAGGAGCTGAAGATAGATGAGATACCGCGAAGCCTTGATGAAGCCCTTGACGAGCTTGAAACTGATGACGAGTTCCTAAAACCAGTATTCAGCAAGGGAATCATTCAATCATACATTGATATAAAGAGGGATGAATGCCGCATGCTTGCGTCATACCCCCACCCTATGGAGGTATATCATTATCTTGACGGCTGACTGCTGCAGGCTGCGCTTTACTGATGGAATTGAACCCGGAAGATTGCCTTGCCATCACAATGATAGAGTTATTGTATCCGAACTCCCGTATCTTTCTACTAGAATTAAACTCTAGTTATATTTAAGTAGGGATAAAATTAAACTCAGATTAACTTTTAGTAGAGTCTCATGCTTCCTTGAACTCAAGGCCGTAGTCGTTCCTGAGCCTCTTCTGGTCTATTGAAGTGGGCGACGTGTCTACGGATGACTCGAATCTCTTGTTCTTTGGGAAGAGTATGAAGTCCCTTATGTTCCCTGAGCCGGCTAGCAGCGCTGTTATCCTGTCAAGCCCCATTCCTATTCCTCCCTCGATCGGAGTGCCGTATGAAAGGGCCTCTATGAAGAAGCCGAAATTCTTATCTATCGTCTTGTCATCCATTCCGAAGAGCTTCATTACCTTCCTCTGCAGCTTAGGATCGCTTATCCTTATTGCCCCGCTCCCGAGCTCGTTTCCGTTGAGCACAAGGTCATACTGCCTTCCCCTTACCCTCTCGGGGCTTTCGTCAAGGAATTTCATTGTCTCTCCAGTTGGGGAGGTGAATGGGTTGTGCGCAGGCATAAGCTTTCCTGTAACCTCGTTTATCTCGAAAAGGGGGAATTCATCGATCCATATGAATGAATATTCTGAACTGTACACTCCGATCTTGTCCCCGATAATTTTCCTAAGCCTTCCGAGCGCGTCAAGCAGCACCTTTTCCGATAGGTCCGCGCCTACTATGATTATGTCCCCGTTCTTTGCGCCGAGCTTCTTTCTGATTTTTTCCTCTGATTTCTTCAGCGACTCGGCTATGCTCTCAGGTTCGGAATGTATCGCGCCGTTCTTAACATACAGCCATGTCAGCCCCCTGAGGCCGAAGAGCTTTGCAAGCTCTATCATCTTCAGCATATAATTCTTGTCAAGCCTTCCCTTTGAGCCGTCAAAACCTGCATTGAATGCAATGGCCTTTACATGCCCTTTTGTCTCTATCACCCTCTTCAGTATGTTGTATTCTGTTCCTTCAAGCTCCCTAGTTATATCTACGATCCTGTTATCGAAGCGCATGTCAGGCTTGTCGCTTCCGTAGGTCTTTACTGCATCCTCGTACTTCATGTGAGGAAATGGCACCGTTAGCTCCTTTCCTAGGACATCCTTGAATATTTTCTGGAACATCTTCTCGACTGTGCCCTGTATGTAAGACTCATCCTTGAATGCAACCTCAAGGTCTATCTGTGTATGCTCTGGCTGCCTGTCCTCCCTTGGATCCTCGTCCCTGAAGCACCTGGCTATCTGAAAGTACTTGTCAAACCCGGAGACCATGAGCATCTGCTTGTATATCTGCGGCGACTGCGCAAGCGCGTAGAATTTCCCCTTCTCTATCCTTGAAGGCACAATGAGCGTTCTTGACCCAGTCTCATAGTTGTCCCTGACAAGGTACGGGGTCTCCATCTCAAGAAAACCGTTGTCCCAGAAAAACCTCCTTACCGTCTTTGTTACCCTGTCCCTAAATAAGATGTTGCTTATCATAGACTTCCTGCGGAGGTCAAGGTACCTGTATTCAAGCCTAAGGTCCTCGTTCGCAAGAAATTTCTCCTTCTCCTCTGTTATCTCAAATGGGGGCAATTTAGATCCGCTGATTACTTCAAATGACTTTACATACAGCTCAACCCTTCCTGTTGGATTTGCATTGTCTACAGTTTCCTCATCTCTCTTCTCAACAACCCCAAATGCAGATATTACATACTCCTTACCAAGTTCATCCGCCTTATCCTTCACTTCCTTCTCAAAGACAAGCTGGGTAGTGCCGTACATATCAGCAAGGTCTATGAACAGCTTGCCTCCATGGTCGCGTATGTACCTGCACCATCCGTAAAGCGTTATCTCTTTGCCTATATGCTTCTCATTTATAGTACTGCAGTTAAATTCCATAAGAAACTGGATGAAAATGCGTATTTTAGTTATTTAAGCCTTATCTAATTCTCAGGCATTACCTTATTAACAAAATACATTGTTATTTTGTCGAATTTGGAAAGCAATAAATAGGTTGGATGCAGTATTATGGAATAGATATATTGATGCCCAGCGTAAAGGATTATCTAGATAGAATAAGGGAATATACAGGGATCAAGGCTGAGTCAGCAGCAGCTGATGCAGCAGGAAAATTTGACGGTAAAGTTGCACTGGAAGTTGCACATGGACTGGCGTCTGTTGCACAATCCCTCAAAGACAAAGACGCAGTTATACAGATTGCGCAGATACTATCCTCAGATGAAATCGTTAAGACTATAAGCAGGTACGACGGTGCTGCGGCAGAAGAAATTGCAATGAATCTAGCGAACGCTGCATTTTTCCGCAAAGACAAAGATAAAGTAATACAGATTGCGCAGATACTATCCGCAGACGAAATCATTAAGACTATAAGCAGGTACGAAGGCGATACGGCAAAAGGAATTGCATGGTATCTGGCGAACGCCGCACGGGACCTCAAAGACAAGGATGCAGTGATACAGATTGCGCAGGTCGTAAGCAGGTACGACGGTGCTGCGGCAAAAGGAATTGCGCAGAGTCTGTCTGACACCGCTTGGAACCTCAAAGACAAGGATGCAGTGATACAGATTGCGCAGGTTGTAAGCAGGTACGACGGCGCTGCGGCAGAAGGAATTGCATTGGGTCTGGCTGAGGCTGCACGGTCCCTCAAAGACAAAGATAAAGTAATACAGATTGCGCAGATACTATC
>JAJZOS010000003.1 GCA_021851985.1 Microcaldota archaeon
TTGGCGTATCCGTCGAATTCGATTGGAGCGCGATGGCCATCGCATCATTTGCGAAGAAATACTTTGACAGGGTGGCAATGATAAACTACAATCCTGAAACCGTATCAACAGATTGGGATAATTTCAGAGAGTTGTATTTTGAAGAATTGAACGAAGAAACAGTATCAAAATTATACAAAATGGGAAAATTCTCATCAGTCGCTACATTCGCAGGGGGGCAGATAGGCAACAGCCTGTCAAGGACGCTCGAATCAAAAGGGGTAAAATTGCTAGGCACAAGCGGTGCAAGCGTTGATATAGCTGAGGACAGGGAAAAATTTTCCATGCTGGCCGAACGCCTTGCTGTCAGGCAGCCAGAATGGATAGCTGCAAAGACAATGCCTGAAATGCGCAAATTCGCAAGCGAAGTTGGCTTCCCGGTTATGGTGCGTCCAAGCTACGTGCTGGGCGGCACATCAATGTTCATAGCTAATGATTGGGATGAACTAAAAGATTACATAAACGGCGCCGCCTTACTTTCAAAGTCTCATCCTGCAGTCATATCAAAGTTTATAAAAGGAATAGAAGCAGAAATGGACTGCGCCAGTGACGGCTCTAATGTAATCGGCATAACGATGCAGCACATAGAAGAAACCGGAGTGCACAGCGGTGACGCAACGATACTCACCCCATTCAATGACGCATCTATGCCTTATGGCACGATGTCAGAATACGCCCTAAGATTTGCAAATGAGCTTTCGATAAAAGGCCCGTTCAATATACAGTTTGCTGTAGCTGATGGCATTCCATACATAATAGAGCTCAACCTCAGGGCGAGCAGATCAATGCCGTTCAGCAGCAAATCAGTAGGCATAAACCTGATAGAGCACGCAGTAGACGGGATATTTTCGAAATACAAAAAGAGCGGATTCTTCGAACCAAAGCACGCGTCGTATATGGTAAAAAGCCCACAGTTCGCATGGTCGCAACTCAGGGGGAGCTATCCTGCCCTAGGCCCAGATATGAGAAGCACCGGCGAAAGCGCTGCATACGGCCACACCGTAGAAGATGCGCTGCTCAAGAGCTGGCTTGGCGTACAGCCCAACCGCGTTCCCTCTGCAGGCGTCCTGATTTACGGAGAATCCAACGCCGATTCGCTTAAGCGTTCAGCACGCTTGCTTGAAAAAATCGGCATAAGCACATATACCCTTGAAACGCATCCAGTTGATGGTGCAACACGGCAGCTTACGCTGTCAGGTGCCATGGATTCAATCAACATGAAAAAAATTAATGCAATATTTACCGATGGGGCAATAAAAAGCTCAGACTATAGGCTGAGGAGGTATGCGGCAGACATGAACTTGCCTTTGGTGCTAAACGGAAGACTGGGCGTTGCCCTATCAAAGGCATTCAAAGCAAAGCTTTCATACGGGGAAATGTCAGAATATATACGCAAAAGTGGGAACATGCGCCCCTCAAAATGAGCAAAAACTAAAAGTTTATATAATCTATTTTTGAAATATGGGTGTGATTATTTGTCATTCATAAAGGATTTGAATTACTACAAATCTATACTTTCACCTGGAAAATATTCATCAAAGAACTTTGATGTCGGCAGTGCGCTATCGCTTTACTACAAACTCAGCATAATGCCGATATTGCTCTCATTTTTGGTCGGGTTGCTTGTAGCACACGCCGATCCATCCGCTACGCACGCGTTTGTACCCCTGTTCTCTCTGTTTTCTATCTTCGCAGGTGCCAGCATAGCAGTCATAGCAAGCACGCTCATAATGCTGTGGGCGATTGTGCCTATCGGGATATTCATAAACGCATTCATATACCATATGTTTGGGAAGTATTTTCTGAAAACCTTCAAATTCAAGTATGGAAAAACATTCGCAGGGGCGACGTTCGGCATATTTCCACTGCTTTTCTTGTATTGGCTTCTGTTTGTGCCCAAGCTTTCAATAGTGGTATTGCCAATAATCGGCGTATGGGAGTTCGTCGTGCTTGTTATAGCCGTGTCGTCACAGCAGAAGATAAGCAGGCTGCAATCATTCGGTGTGCTTGTTGCATCGGAATTGATAATATTAATGTTCATATTCACCATGTTTATGATAGGGTTCGCATCGCTGCTCCCTGCTGCATTGAGCAGCGCGCATGGCGTAGCATCAGGTGCTCCTATTGGTTCAGCAACATCATATCCTTGAATATGCAATGCATAATGGCGTTTTGAAATGAGAAGTGCAGACGCTGTAACGGTACTACGTACGGCAGCTATAATTATCATAGCCTATCTCGTGCTCCTTAAAGTAAACGCATTCCTTTTGATATTCCTTTTTGCCGCAGCCATAATATCCGATGCGCTGGACGGATTCTTCGCTGTGCGTGAAGTCAGCAGAGGTAAAGTAGGCATCATCGAGTATGCAAAGGGCGCGCTTGGAAATATAAAAATAAGAGAGCGCATGTCTGAGTATAAGCACAGGGTTTCCAAGCTTGCGCCATCCGGAGCAAGAATCGATGTTGCAGGAGATAGGGTTACCGAATACGTGATGTGGATTCTCTTCACATTTCTACACATAGTGCCTCTTTTTGTAATTTTCATAATAGTTATAAGGCATTCCTTTGCCGATGCGCTACTTGCATCAAAAGGAACTTCGTCAAAAATGAAGTCCAGATTTGCAAAGGCAATCTATGCATCGAACATCAGCAGGTTCGGAATAAACACCTTGAAATTCCTGACGTTTTCATATCTGATGCTGATCTACATATATTCATATCCGCTGTGGATAGGATATGTGCTGATAGCCGCGCTTGTAATATACATAGTGATTAGGGGCATTGCAGAGGTATATGAAGCCACATTCTTCAAGGCTGGGAAAACACTGCAAAAAACGAAAACTATTTAAACAAAAAAAGCTATATCAAAATGTGATAAAATGGCTAATAAACCAACAGCGGCATTTGTGCTGCTTTTGATAGGAGGTATATTCGTCCTTCTGGAAGGACTGGCATTGTCTGCCATAGGCGCTTTGGCAACATTGGTATTTGCATCTGGAATAGGCGCTTTGGCAGGCATTCTAGGCATCATTACTGGAATAGTGATGATCGTATCTGCATTAATGGTAAACACTACCGACAAGTCAAAGATAAAGACCTGGTCCATCATAGGATTGGTAGTTTCTATCGTTAGCCTTTTGGGCGGTGGAGGAGTAATCCTGGGATTTCTGCTTGGGCTGATAGGCGCAATACTCGGCTTGACCTATAAAGGTTAAACCTGTATTGTATTTTCTCCTTTCTTCTCCTTCTTCTTTTTTTGTTTTTAAATAATAACCCTAGTTTTAACTTATGCATGTGTTAAAAGTGCAAATCAGCGCAACCGCAATATATAAATATCTCATAGCTCGCTATAAGTAGAACCCCAGTTCAGATGATTGAAAATGAAAGGATTAGAAGAATTTAAGGCTATGGCCACGAAGCCTCTTCTGAGGAAAGCAAGCCAGACTTGGGAAGAACCAAAATCCCCTACGCTAGATTCGGAAGAAAAGGCATTCACAGCGAATTGCGTAAATGCGCTCAAGAACGATTTTGAGATAAAGCCAAATATGCCAACTCCAGAATGCGATCACGTAAAGGCTGCTCTTTATGCATATTCTGCACTTGATGCATGCTCTTCAAAGCAATTTGACAAGAAATCGCTTTCAGATTACGGAAGCTATATGATTTTCAGCGTAAGGGAGAAACGCATGAAAAACAAACAAACACAGAATCTTACTGCAGCTTTGCAGGAAGAGGTCTTTGGCGTATTCTAAATTAAAAAGAGAAAAAGAAAAGAAGAAGGAATTAATCAACTTGCGGTTACATTCATGCTCGCATATGCTCCTTCTTCCCCTATTACCCTAACTGTATAGGTCTGGTTGGCTAACAGTTTTATTAACGGCCCAGTGCCCAGGTTCGCATTTGCATGTGCGTTAGCAAACGCGTCATGTCCAAAAGCCACTGTTCCGTTGAATATCAACGTTACACTGCTGCCTGCGCCCAATACATATCCGTTCGGGCCTTCAGCTTCCGCTTGCGTAAACGGCAGCGACAATGTGCCATTGCTTGTCACTATGAAGTTCAGGGCGTTATGGTAGTCATGCGAAAATCTGTTTGCCTCTCCTATCGCAGCTTCCAAACTCGCGTTTGACACGTTTATGTTATGCATGTCCTCTATGACTGATGCATTTATTTTGTTCCCGAATTCATTTTCAAGCGCTTTGGCCCTAGGGCTGTTTGCCATCGTTGTCAATACGTTTGCAGCTTCACTAATATCTGAAGAATTAAACGCACTTGCAAAGGAACTTATGGCGCTGATGTTGGCACTTGAATTTAACAAGCCTAGCGCGTCCATATAGTCAGATAAATTTGCGCTTGTAGAAAGAGACGAGACAATGCCCCCCAATCCAGAAGAGAACCCGCTGCGCTGCTGGTCTGGCAAGTTCAACGAAGCGTTTGTGCTTATTATGGAGCGCATGTATCCGAACAGCATCACCTGCTTGAGCGTTACTGAAGAATTTGCATTGTTCTTCACTATAACCGCCAGATATGTGTTGTTGCCAGAAGACGTGAGCGATGCACCCGTAATCGTTATGTTCGGCCTTACCTGTTCGAGTTTTGCTTTTGCAACTGCATTTACGCGTGCTTTGAATCCGATGTGTACGCTTGTGCCGTTTATTGATCTGTTGTTTATCGTTATTGCTCTTGCAGCCGGAACCATTACGAACAGTGTCTGATTGGCAGCGTATATCTGCAATACTGTGGGCGACAGGTCAACTAATGCTCCTCCAGAAGTTCCATTCAATCCGGATATCTTTATCTGAAGCCTGTTGTTTGGAACGCTCACATTGTAAATAGTGCCGTTGATGTCTATCCTTGCGGATGTTATATTGAATCTTACCATGTTAAAAGATTGGTTAACATTTACGTGTGCAACTGCGATGGTCTGCGTGAAATTCGTCAAGTTCATAAGGTTGACGCTTCCGCTTGCGTTCAGATTAATGAATCCGGTCGAATTGGATTGCCCTGCTTCATGCAATGCCAATCCCGAATACCCTATAATCAGGGACTGGGTGCCTTCAGGCACATGCGGAGGATCCGTAAGCTGTACCGCCAAAGTGCCAAGCGGCACGTATGAAACGTTAGTTACGGTAGTCGGAGCCGTAGTCGGTACAGACGGGTGCGTTAGGGATATTGCAACATATATTATTGCAAGCACTACTATTATTCCTATCAAATATGTCCCAGCCTTATTCATTCCATCACTAAACATATAAATCGATGGCAAACAATAAAAGCCTTATCCTGCGTGGAAAACGATTTAAAGGTTACTTTGGAATTATTATCGGGGGTGCAGATGGCTGCCAAAAAAGCCGAAAAGGCCAAATCTAGACCTATTTCTTTGATGTACGGATTGCGCTGGAATCCTAACAAGAATATAACTTCTACTCAATATGCATTATATGCTGTGCAGATAGCCGTTGTAATACTGCTATCGTGGCTCGGCACTATAGCTACGCCCGTAGTGGGTCCAGGCATAGGATTTCTGTACTGGGCATATCCATTCTTTGTGCTTTTCACGCTATGGTGGGGCATGTGGGGTGTCCTTGGTGCGTTCCTTGGGAGCGTAGTCGGCGCAGGGTTGCTTACTGGCTTACCCATACTTCCTGCATTAGGGTTTAGCATAGGTGACTTCATACCTGCCATACTGATATTCCTATTATACCGTGGATATCTGATAAAACGAGATGTAGATCCATTTGGCAGGGACATACTCTCCAAACCGAAATCGGCCGCATGGTTTGTATTCTGGGTCATGGGGATAACCAACGTCATAGGCGGCTTATGGGGGGTATGGATACTTACAGTATTGGGCTTCGTTCCATTGCATGCCTATTGGTTTGGTGCAAGTTTATGGATAATAGGGGATGCGATAGTCCTTCTGATGATGCCTTTTATGAGCAAGTACCTGACTCCAATAGTGGAGAGATACGGCCTTCTTACAAAAGGTTGGATATCGTAATAGACTGCAGTGATAATAGATGGTGCGCAAAGATGGCAAAGTAATGCATGCCGAGCCTAAGGCAGAATCCAGAATAAACCGCAAAGGCGAGAAGAAGTACATACGCACCATACTATTCTATGCAAGGGCAAATTCGGTATTTGCACGCATCAATGCCCTTACAAAATTCATTGTGTTGATTCTGGTCTCCCTGGCCGTGATACACCTAATAACGGAACGCACTCCAGACATAATATTTTCAGGAATAATGCTCCTGGCGGTGCTGTTTTTCATGGCAGATGCAAGAGTCATACGATATCTTGTCAAAAGCTATCTGGCTATTTTGATAGTTGCGCTTTTTGTGATGCTTATGTGGTGGTTAGTGTTCAACCAAGTTGGCAGCGTTGTGCTTGTGAACTTAAGGGCATTAGGCATCCCCCTTACCGTAACTACGCTTTCGTTGGAGATAGGCGTAACAAAAGTCTTTGGCTATGCAGCTCTGGCATTTCTTACCCTCCTTGTGCTGATGACCACAAGAGACTCTGATGTCATAAGCGCGCTCAGCAAGCTCAAGCTCCCATTCAAAGCAGTCTTCTTTTCATCATTCATCCTTCGCGCGTTTCACATAATGCAGGGCGATTTCGAATCGATACGCCATGCACAATTCGCACGAGGTTCGAGCATAAGCTCAGGGAAGAACATCGTCAAGAACGCAAGGAACTTTGCATCGCTTTCGATACCTTTAACCGCGGTCATGCTGAAGCGTTCCGTAGACATGGGTTCTGCACTAGAAGCAAGGGGCTTCAGCAAGAGCAAAGGCGTATCGGAATTCAAGAACGGGAATGGTTTTTCGCGATATGATTTTTCGATGATTGCATTGTCGGTTGCAGTGCTTTTTTCAGCATATATGTTCAATCTTACGCTGATGTTTGGGATAATGCGCTGATATTATGGATGCAATAAATGTCAATAAATTCTACTGGAGGTATCCTACGTTTACCGGCAGCGTAAACGAATTTGCGCTGAATGGGATAAGCCTGCAAATACGGGAGAATGAATTCTTCGGCATAACCGGTCCGAGCGGGTCCGGGAAGACTACCCTTTGTTTTGCAATATCTGGATTGATACCTCACCAGATGCATCTGTCTTATGAGGACGCAAAACAGTTCATGGACGGAAGCATAAAAGTATTCGGCGATACCGTAAGCGCAGTAGTCAGGAGAAACGGCAAGAACGTAATAATGGGCAAAGGGACTATGGCCCCAACTGTCGGCATAGTGATGCAGGACCCAGAAAGCCAGTTTCTTACAATGAGCGTAAAGCAGGAGCTTTCCTTAGGGCTTCAGTTCATGGGAATACCCCAAAGCGAAATAGATGCAAGGATAAAAGAGGCCCTTCGCAGGGTAGGCATGTACGACCTGTACGCAGATTCAGAGCGCATACACCCGGCTGAGCTTTCTGGAGGGCAGAAGCAACGGCTTATAATAGCCAGCTTCATAGCCATGCGGCCGAAGGTACTGATACTTGACGAGCCTACCTCTGATTTAGATCCTGCCGGGAAGATGGAAGTCATAGATGCAATAGAACGCATAAAGGAGGAGCACAAGCTTACTGTCATACTTGTAGAGCACAACCCGGAAATAATGCAGAGATTTGCCGATAGGATTGCAGTGATGGATAAAGGCTGCATAGTTGCAGTCGATACCCCAGAAAAGATATATTCAAATAAGCAACTTGTCGAAAAGCACAGCATATATGCGCCGGAATTGACTGATGTTAAAATGGGCAGGGGAAACCGGACATACCTTACTATAGAATCATTCGTGGCACATGCAAGGCTGCTTAAAATAAAGGATGAACGTGTGCTTCAAGAATCTTTTGAAGCCATCAAAGAGCCATCAAAAGAGCTCATATCTGTGAAAGACTTGGACTTTAGCTATGGGGACGGAACGCACGCCCTTAATTCCATATCATTCAAGATAGCGAAAGGCGAATTCGTAGCTCTGGTGGGCCAGAATGGTTCTGGCAAAAGCACGCTGTCCAAAGTGCTAAGCGGCATAGAGAGCTCGTTCAAAGGCAATGTAAACGTAATGGGCATGGATCTTCATGCCGCTAAGAACAGGGCCCTGATGCCATTCAAAGTGGGCTATATATTCCAGAATCCCGACCATCAGATATTCAACAGGAGCGTATATTCGGAGGTGGCATATGGCCTGAAGAACATGGGCCTGCCAAAAGAAGAAATAAATATGGGGGTAAAGAAGGCGCTGAAAAACGTCGGGCTCGAGAGCAAAGCCTCTGAAGATCCTCTTTTCCTGGGCAAGGGGCAAAAGCGCAGGCTTGCAGTTGCAAGCGTGCTTGCAATGGAACCTGAAATACTGATAGTCGACGAACCGACTACTGGCCAAGACTACGCTATGGCAAAGGAGATAATGGAACTCCTCAAAATCATGAACGATGCCGGAAAGACAATATTTGTAATAACGCACGATATGCGCCTTGTAGCAGAATACTGCAAACGCTCGATAGTCATGAATGCAGGCAGCATAATATATGACGGCAGCACCGTAAACCTATTTGAAGATGATGCATTGCTATCCAAGGCATCGCTCGTTGCTCCTCAATCAGTAAAACTTTCAAAAGAGCTCAGAAGGATAGGCATGCTGAACAACATATTGCTTACCGCATCCGATTTGAACGATTTTTTCAGTTTTAGCAGCATGAAGACAAAATACAAACGCATGGACTTTGGTGCAATGCGAATGCATGCAAAGAGCATAGCGTCCGCCATAAAATCCAAGCACGGTGCCCCAAGTGCGATAGTCTACGTGCAAAGGGGTGGCATGGTGTTCGGGCGTTTGCTGAGCGACTATTTGGGTGTCAGCAAAGTGTTTGGGATCAAGGCCAGCTACTACAACGAATATAGTCTTCCCTCAAAAGGCGTCTATGTCGGCAGCCTAAACGGAGTTCAGGAAAACAACGGATACATATTGCTGGTGGACGATATAATAGATACCGGGAAGACGATGGCTGCGGTATCAAGCAAGATATTGCCCATCTCTAGAAAGTTAGTGACTGTTGCGCTGCTATGCAAGGAAGGCTCATCTTTCAAGCCCGATTTCTGCGGCACCTATACAAGTAAAGACAGTTGGATAATATTTGATTATGAAAAGGAGGAGGCATACAGAAGTTTCCAGCATGACAATAACCATGCAGGCATGAAATTCATAAAAGAAAATTTTAGGTGACAAAGATGAAAAAAACGAGGTATGCAAGGATAAGCTTCGAAGAGATGCAAAGCCTGAGCAAGGCAATTGCATTGGCATTTTCAAGAAAATATGGCACTCCAGAAGCCATAATATACGTTGAGCGCGGAGGCATGGTGTTCGGGCGTTTGCTGAGCGATTATCTTGGCGTAAGCCGGCTATATGGAATAAGGGCAAGACACTATCCAAAAACGAATGCAATGGCAAGCACGGTACATCTAGAAGGGATGGAAGCATTGCCCGAGTCGTGGCCTAACGACAAGCATATACTCGTTGCGGATGACATTGCAGATACCGGGAAGACACTTAATGCCATATTATCAGAGCTAAGGAAATCAATACCCAACATAGCGACTGCGACCATGCTCCGCAAACCGCGGTCAATTATACTGCCGGATTTCTTCGGCAAAACGCTGGACAACGATGTGTGGGCCATCTTCGACTACGAAGAGATGGAAACAGGCGCGGACTTCAAAAAGTCCGGCAACAGGGGCGGGCAGGACTTCATGCGCAAAAAGTACGGCATTGGGCGCAATGCTAGAAGCAAAGCGAATTCCACTGCAGGCTTTGGCAAATAATCAGGGCGGAATAATGAAAGCGATGCTTGTAGTGCATGGGTTTGTACAAGGTGTTGGTTACAGGTATCTAGTCATGAAGAACGCGGTGTCCCTGGGGATTAAGGGAAATGTAAGGAATATGCCGGATGGCAGCGTATTGATATTGGCGGAGGGTACGAAAGAACAGATACTCAAATTGATAAAAGCGATAGACATAAGCACGGAAAACGGCCCTCAGGTCTACAAAATAGAAAGATCCAATGTCAAAGGCAGCGATTACGGGGCATTTGATGATTTCAGCATAGCGCATTGAACCTGAAAGTCATTTTGGCTCATTTTCGCATTCTATCGTTGCCTGCAACTCAATCCTCTCGGAAATGGCCCCATCCTGGTCATACACATACGCGGTTATTTTTACCGCATACCCATCTGGAAAATTATTAGGCCTTGTATATATCTTAATCTGCTTCTCTATGGCGCTTTCCGGATGAACGATGCCCATTCTTGTCCTTCCTGTATCTAACTCCCTATCGTGCGCCAATGAAAGAGGGGACTTTACATTAACGTCGCATTCGCACCAATAATGGTTAGTCTTGTTTGCATTGCCTAGGCGTATGATCATTATGGCCTCATTCTTTGCATATGCCTTGAGCTTTTCCGGCACGAACTTTGCGCTAACGCTTAAATCGGACATGTAATTCACTCTTAATTATACGCAGATAGTAATTTATAAACTTTAATTTCTAAATACATCTTGTAAACCCTCAACCGTGTGCAGATATGGAAGTTAATGAAGCAAAGCTTATAGAGCGGGAGATAACGCTAAGGGAGCTAAGGCTCACAAAAGAGGTCGTGGAGACTAGGCGCTCAATGGTCAGGTGGCTTGCACTCAGCCTAGGGGTAATAAATCCTGGCGAATCAAGGCTCAGCGCAATATCCGTATTAGATTCGATGTTATACTTCCAATTCACGAAAAACGAGGATCCCACTGTAGAGGAATTGTCGAAGTACATAGGCGAGGCATGGGCCCCAATAAATGAAAAGACATTGAGGTACCATCTCCTGCAGCTTGCAAATGCAGGTGTTCTTGCACATTCAAAGGGCAAGTACCGCTTCATAATTCCTGACGGATATGACAGGTATGACATCGATGCGTGGGTGGAGAACTACTTCGAATCAGGGATATACCCGATAAAAGGCAAGGTATCGACTGTAATAAAAGAATTGAGCAAAAGGTAATGCAATGGTGTCTAAGAATGTTGTATTTTATGGTATACTTGCGATAGCGATCGCATTAATAGTCTTCATATCTGCGCTAATGTTAAAGTCTCCCTCTTCATATAATGTGGCGGTGCATATAGCCGCCCTGAATTATGGCGCATCCAATGCCCTATACCCATATCAGACGTCACACTTTCTTATAACTGTATATAATAAAGGCAATTTTTACGCCAAGGCCATACCTTTGGGATTTTACTTAAACGGCACCGAGCTTGCGTTCTATAAGGTATCGATACCTGCAAATTCAAACGTATCGGTAAATGAAAACTATACATACAATGCAAACGGCACGTACCAGTTTTCTGCAGTTCTTGATCCTGCCAATGTCCTAAATATAGCAAACAGGCCGGATGCTTCAAGCGATGTTAACATTAAGGTTGAAGCCCCACAGACGCCTGATTTATATACATTCATACCAAACAACGGCATAATAAATACTACCGAGTTTTCACTCTTCCCTAAAGGCGCTGCATTTTCATCGCTTGCATACGATTCCTATAATATTAGCAACTTCAAGATGCTATTCGGCCCATCGCAAGGCATAATATCAAAGGTATTCACGGATATTTTGCCGCTGATAAATGTAGAAAACGGCGTATATGCCAAGTATCGCAACGGGAGCATAGCTTACGGAGCGTGGATACAAGGGGCATTGACGAGCGAAAAGATAGCCCTTCTTCTTTCTACCTTCAATATACCTGTATACAATTTCACGGCCGGCGGCAACACCGCTACGTTTGCCAAGGCAAACAACGATACGAGCATATGCACACTTACATACGGGGGCTGGACAAAGGTGATGGCGTACTACAACGAATTAGGCAATGCAACATGCATGAATGTGATATCAAAAACTTATCAGCCATCAGAGGCCAATGCCATAATTGCGGCATCTAAGTCAAATCACACATTTGGTGCGCATCTTGCCAATTTCACATATACTAATTCCACCCAAATAGGCCAGGCATTTGGAATTTCATCGAACCGCACATATTACATGAATATGTTCCAAAACAGTTTTGGGACATTTGCAGCATACCTGCAAAAGAACGCACATCCATTGAACGTATCCGGCATTTACAATTCTACGCGTAGCTGCTTAGGCCTAATATATAATAGCAACAAAACCGGCACAAGCGTATGCTCAATATACCTGGCGCCAATAAACGGGGCGGCGTCATCGCTTGCCAATTACTCATTCATAAAATCGGAGGAGATCGGCACCAACTATACTGCAATATTATATTCGTTTGTCAACTCTTCAAATGCATTGAATGCACATTACAATTCCGCCAAGCTGATACAGGCGCTGAACCTAAGCCAGCGCAGCGCAATATGGCAACCGGCGTTCAAGAATTCGTGCAGCATAAGCAATTCTTCAATGGGGTGCAAGGCGCTGGCGTTCAATACATCAGATGACTATGCATCCATGCAGATACTCAACGGGCTGCCACATGCGATCCACATAAACACCCTATCGTGCTTCATATCTGGAGAAGAAGTCAACCAGACCATAAATCAGACGATAGCCAGCGGCGCAAGCGCCAATGATACGGTCGCATGCCACAACATACCCGTGCCAATTGCAAGCATCACCACCGCATACGAGATGCATATGAATTACACATACGAAAACGTGGCAAGGTCAGTCAATGGCACATTCAATGCAACAAATGCATTCTTCGGATGACGGTATCTGATAAAAGGCCCTCAAAACCCGATGAAATCCTTTGCGCCCATGCCTTCAGGGAAAGCCCTTCCATTTTCTGCTTCTACTGGAAGCTTGAGCTGGTTCGCCAGCCTTTGCAGTTCGCTCATGTCAATTATCCTATCTAAAAAGAGCTCTGCAAATGTACTGCTTCCTATGGGCATGCGCTTCACTTTGAAAACCACGTACTGAAGCATTCCTGCGCGCTTTACCTTAATGCGTATGCTTCCATCCTCTAATATCGCTTTTGCAGTTTCGCTTATTATTGCAGCACCTTTTTACATTTACTATATGAATATAAATAAAATAAGTTATAAACATACCTGAGATAAGGATGTGGTTGGATGTTTCAGATAGATTCACCTTCAATAAGCCAGTATTTCGGCATCGTCGACGCATATCTATCCAAAGTGCTTCCCCATTCCCTCGCATTCGGGCTATCCATTATAATTGCATTGGCAGTATTTGCAATACTGCTCTTCATGCTGGTTACGCTTTTTGTATACTTGTTTGGCTGGGCCGAGCGAAAGATAATGGCAAGGATGCAATCAAGGCATGGGCCCACATACGTTGGCAAATACGGAATACTTCAAAATATGGCCGACGTAGTCAAGCTGCTTTCAAAAGAGAACATCGTTCCGGATGAAGCAGACATGCCTCTGTTTGCAATGGTTCTTCCAGTGGTATACGCCCTATTTGTATTGGCGCTGGCGTTCATACCTCTGAACGCATCATTTGTAGGAATCAATACTACATTCGGGCTTATAGTCGTATTCCTGATACTCTCGTTCATGCCGCTTCTGCTTTTTCTTGCAGGGTGGACAAGCGGCAATAAGTTTGGCTCTATAAGCGCCCAGAGGTCGGTAGTCATGCTGATAAGCTATGAGGTGCCTTTGATGATAGTCCTAGCTGCCGTTGCGCTCGCCTCGCATAGCTTTAGCCTTTCAGCCATAGTAGGCTCACAATCCCACATATGGTTTGCATTGATGATGCCGATAGGATTTGCAATATTCTTCATAGTGATGCTTGCTGAGCTGGAGAGGCCTCCATTCGACCTCCGCGAAGCCGACAACGAATTGATATCCGGATGGCTGACAGATGTAAGCGCCCCATACTATGGGCTTGCGCTCTTCTTAGATTATACAAGGATGTTTGTGGGCACGCTGCTGATATCCCTGTTGTTTCTGGGCGGATGGAATGGCCCAGTATTGCCTCCATTCATATGGCTTATGATCAAGGTGGTAATACTTACCATATTCATAGTCATAATACGGGCGACTACTGTGAGGATGAGGATAGATAGGCTGCTTAAGATAGGGTGGACCTACCTGCTGCCTCTTTCTGTAATCAATTTATTCCTTGCATATATAATATTTATCGTGGTTGGTGTATAAATGATAGGGAAAAGCATAATGAAGGTAGGGAAGGGCCTCCTGCAAAAGCCTGCCACGCTCGAATTTCCAGAGCAGAGGGAAGAGCTCACGGACAATTACAGGGGCATACACAAGCTTGACATAAAGACATGCATAAGCTGCGCCGCATGCGCAAGGATATGCCCAAACCAGACCATAGACATGGTTGACATTGAAACAGAGAAAGGCACGAAGAAGATGCCGCTAGTCAATCTGGAGAGGTGTCTTTTCTGCGCTTTATGCGAAGAGGTATGCCCTCCGAAATGCCTTATATTGACAAAGGATTACGGCTTCGAAGCGTTCGACAGAAGGGAGTATATAAAGAGGCCTGAAGACCTAGGATGATGTGGTGCAATTATGCTCGTTGAGTTTCTGGCGATAGCTGCATTGGAATTGATTTCGATAGCTGCGATATTCGCGCTGAAGGACCTTCTGCATATCGGCATAATGCTGGCAGCCATATTCCTGTTAAACTCGCTAATGTTCCTGATATTGGGCCAGCCCCTAATGGCAATAATACAGCTTTTCATACTTATAGGGGGCATTACAACATATTTCGTGATCGGCGTCGCATCTACGAGCTATTCGAAGTTTCCGCACACGAATGCAGCAAAACTTGCAGCCGTATCAATCATATTATTTGCCGCAATCGCATATCCTATGCATGCGTTGCAATTTTCCCAGGGATCACCGGGCACCGTTACGGGCAGCGGCATATCGAATTCCATATCTGCATATCTGCCGCTGTTTTACATACTTGCCATAATGCTTTTCGCAGCAGCATTCGGCTCAATAATACTGTTCAAGAGGATTGGAAGACCATGATGGAATACTTCATAACCTTTGGCATTGCCCTCCTGTCGATAGGCATAGCCGGCATAGCGTCAAGCAGGCACCTTGTCATAATGCTCATGTCGATAGAGATCATACTTGTAGGCGCATCGCTTGTAGCAATTACCTTCTTCACATATTATTCTGGCAGTGCCATAATCCCGCTTCTGTTCGCCATATGGGCCGTTGCTGCATCTGAAGTGATAATGCTCATATCGTTCTATAGGTATATGGCTAAGAGTGAATTCAGCCTGGATATAGCCAAGCTTTCGGAATTGAAGGATTGATAAGCATGTTACCATTATTTGTAATCGCCCCGCTGTTATTTGGCGGATTCATATCCCTTTTCATGCGAGGCCGCTCACATATCGCCGGATGGACCGCATTTGCGTTCAGCATCGCATCACTGGCCCTTGCTGCATATGCGGTGTTATATTCATTTGGCAAAGCCTATTCGATTACATGGTTTGCAATAGGCGGGCTAACCGTGCATATATCAATGGCGATATACGCCCTCAACGCCATACTGCTCATGCTTGTTGCGCTCATCGCCCCGCTTATAATGCTTTATTCGATAGGATACATGGATGTGCCTAGCGAACGCCCAAGATTTTTCTTTGAGATCAGCATATTCGCTGCATCGATGATGCTTTTTGCGATATCCGCCAACTTCATAGCAATGTTCATAGCGTGGGAAATGCTGGGCATAACGAGCTACCTGCTTATAGGGTTCTGGTACCACAGGGAAAAGGCGCCTTACGCCGCCCGGAAGTCGATAACGACCATACTGATCGGCGATATGGCCATGCTGGCCGCAATGGTAATCATATGGAACTCCTTCCATACATTCAATTTCTATTCGATAATGGCAAGCCCGTATATAAATTCAATACAGATTCCCCTGCTGCTGATATTGGCGGCAGTGTTCACTAAATCAGCGCAATTCCCTTTTCACGAATGGCTTGCCGATGCGATGGAGGGCCCTACTCCCGTATCTGCATTCCTGCATTCATCGACAATGGTAAAAGCCGGGGTTTTTCTCGTTGCGCTCCTTCTGCCTCTTTTTTATGAAGCACACCTGCTTTACGTCATACTGGCATTCGGCATAGCCACGGCATTCATAGGCGCGACAAATGCGATAGCCGAGCGCCACATTAAAAAGATACTTGCATATTCAACTATGGAAGACCTGGGAATAATGCTTGTCGCCCTGGGGCTTCACGCTCTTTTGGCAGCAATGCTTTTCTTCATAGTGCAGACGTTCTATAAGGCCCTGCTTTTCATGAGTGCAGGGTCCATAATGAAGGCTAATAACAACGCAGAGAACATATACCTAATAAAAGGCTCTTCAAAAAACAGGCTTCTTTTCATTTCTACGCTCTTTGGGGTCGGATCAATTGCAGGCATATTCCCATTGAGCGGATTCTTCGGAAAAGTTGCAATAGACTCGGCAGCCAGCAATATTTACGTATACATATTGTTGACTGTAGTGGAATTTGCAAGCAGCATCTACATATTCAGATGGCTTTTCATACCCATGCGCGATCCGCTTACCAAAGGCATTGACGCAGAGCTGACCTCAAAATACCAGAACATACCAAAGACCATGCTGTTCGCTATCGCAGTGCTTGCATTCCTTGTTGTAGTGGGCGCGTTCGCATATGCATACCTGCCTAATCTGCCATATTCGAATGCGTTCGTCAATACTAATATGCCGTTACATATTTCATTTATTTCGGGATTAGTGGAAACAATAGCGGTGCTCCTTGGTTTATCTATAACCTATTACGCATATGTCAAGATGAACCTGAAAGGCCTGTCGTCGCATAGGATACTTCATACCCTATTATACAACAGCATTGCAGTGAATTGGGCATATTCTATAATCGCCAGTGCAGTCTATGAACTTGGCGGACTAGTAAATTCATTCGATTACGCACTTTACTGGTTTATGGTAATGGGTGGCGACGGCACCGTATTCATAGCAGAAAAGCTAAGGAGGGCCGTAAACGGGCAGATTAACACATATGCGGTTGCATTCGCCGCCGGCATAATATTATTAATAATAATCATCGCTGTGTGAAAATATGATCCAAATATTGTTTATATCGCTCATTACAATTGCAATAGCAATAGCTGCAAATATTATTTTCGGAAGGAGATACTCGCAGCATATATCAATAGCTGCAGTGCTGCTGGTACTCACATACATGTCGTATTCGATAAGCGCATTTACATCAGGTAATCTTGCGGTATCGGAAAGCCTACCGTACATAAGCTCATTGGGCATCTCGCTGCATTTCATACTCAGCCCGATATCGCTCATGCTCATAGTCATGTCATTGATAGTCACGCTTGCCGCAATCGTGTGGCAGGGCTCCAGAGGCGCAAATACTCGTTCCATAAATTCGTTGCTGTTGCTTTTCCTGCTTTCGGCAATAGGCCTGTTCGCGTCTGCCAATCTGTTCCTGTTTTATATCTTCTGGGATGTGGGGGTCATATCTGTATTCTTCATCATACGATCGTTCGGAAGCGCATCAAGGGATGTTGCAGCGAAGAATTTCCTGATATACTCCATATTTGCTAGCGCGCTGCTGCTCTTTGCGATAATGCTGATATACTTTTATACCCCTATAGGGTCATTCAACATAAGCTACATAACAGCACATTCATCAGAAATACCTACTGCTATCCAGGAATCGATATTCATGCTCATGTTCATAGCATTCGCCATAAAGATGCCAATATTTCCATTTCACTCCTGGATGCCGAACGCGTATTCCGATGCGCCTACTTCAGGTTCAGTGGTGATTGCGGGAGTGCTCTCAAAATTCGGAGCGTATGGCATGCTCGTATTATTCTATCTGCTTCCTGTTGCAGAAACGCTTAAAGCATATGTATACGCTATAGCTGTCATATCCGTATTTTACTCTGCCTTTGCAGCAATGAGGCAGAACGATTTGAAGAAAATGGCCGGGTATACAAGCATGATTGAAAGCGGCATAATATTGGCAGGCATAACTGCTATGAATTACCTAGGGGAATACGGGTCCGCATATATGATGCTTGCGCATGGATTTACAATTGCATTGATGTTCATAGCGATAGGCTCGTTTGAGTTCGCATACGGCACCAGGAGCATAAGCATACTAAAGGGCGCGGTATCGTCGGCCAAATCCGCGTCCTATTCGTTTATATTCTCAATATTCAGCTCCACAGGCATGCCATTGACTGCTGGATTCATAGCAGAGCTAATGATATTCATAGGCACTGTTGGCGCTTTCGGATTATACGGAATCGTACCGCTGATAGGCATAATACTTCTTGGCGCATATATGTATCTGGCCGCAAGCAGGTCTATAATGTCAACAAAGGAAAAACTCCCAGATGTCGGGATTATAAACAAATCGCAGAGAGCTGCAATGGCGATAGCAATCGCAGCCGTATTGTTCTTCGGCATATTTCCATTCATATTTCTTAATATGGTAAAAATTTAGGTATTTAAATGGCACCAATAGAATATTTCGGATATGCGCTTTTCGCGCTGCTGGCACTGTTGGCGCTTGCGGCTATGTCTGCACCATTCCACAGGCGTAAAAAGGTGTCATTCGTTTTAGGGGCAGCAATACTTGCAGCCATAACCTTGACGGCATCATACCTATTTGCCTCTGGATCAAGCTTCTACCTGCTAAATATATTCAGGATATATCCGTTTTCAATGCTGTTTGTTGGCGTATTTTCAATATCGCTGCTATTGGTGATGGCCCTTTCATATGATGCACCCGGAAGTTTTGATTCTTTCTTCATGATGTTTGGGTTTGCTGCCTTGGGCATAATTATGGTGCCTATGGCGTCGTCATTAATAGGGCTTTTGCTGTCGCTGGAATTGGCATCGATACCGACTGTATTCATGATAGCGATAAACGGCAAGAAATTCATAGAGTCATCAGTCAAGCTACTCATAATGTCCGGCATTGCAATATCTATATTGGTATTTGGAATGGCGCTAATATTTCCGTACGACGCTCAGTTGTCATTGGTGCAGATAGGCAGCGCATCTGGGCTGATAAAAGGCAGCTACCTCGCCCTTCTGGCACTAGTGCTTTTCATAGGCGGCCTATCGATAGAAGCAGCACTATCTCCGTTCAATCTGTGGGTTCCTGACGTGTACTCTGGCGCCCCTACGAATATGTCTGCTATGCTTTCCGGCATAAACAAGAAGGTAGCGTTGGTTGCGATTATGGAGATATCGTTTGCCATGTTTGCAGCATACAGCAGCACATACGTAACCATTTTCATGATCCTGTCAATATTTACTATGTTCTTCGGCAACCTCGCTGCGATGGTGCAAAAAAGCGTCAAGCGCCTTTTAGCATATTCATCCATATCTCAGGCCGGCTACATACTAGTAGGGTTCGCAGCAGCGTCGCAATATGGTTTGGAAGCCAGCATATTCCAGATGATCACGCACTCCTTCATGATCATAGGCGCGTTCGCCGTAATAATGTTCTTGGAAAGCCAAGGCATAAAAACCATAGAAGAATACCGCGGGATGAGTTCAAGGAACAGGTATCTGCCAATTGCGTTATCGCTTCTATTGCTCTCCATGGCGGGGGTACCTCCTCTGATGGGCTTTGACGGCAAATTCCTGCTTTTCACAAGTGCCATAAAATCAGATCTGTTGGCTCTGGCATTTATAGGCATCCTCAACAGCTTCTTGTCTATCTATTATTACAGCAAGGTCATCATTGCAATGTACCAACCAAAGAAGGAAGAAAGGATAATGGCCCCAAGAGCAATAATTGCAGTGATTTCCATAGCGTTGTTCGTGATAATAGTGTTTGGCATCTACCCACAGCCCGTAATGACAATAGCTGGAAAGGCAGCATCTGCGCTACTTGGCATATGACAAAACATATTAATAATATAAAATCCGGATCATACTGGTGAGCAAATGCAAAGCTCTATAAATCACAGCAAGAACGCAAAAGAACAGGTTAATGATTGGGAAATTAAAAGATATGAGACTACGGATAGGGAGATAAAGGAACTGCTCAAACGCGTGTTTGCTGCAGAAGACAAACTGATAGAATGCAATTCGTTTCTTAAAAGGCTAACGTCATTAAGAGGCTCTTCAAAGCTGAAGAATGAAGCAGCCAAATTAGAGCTGTCAAAGGCTATGGTGTGCGCGCTTGAAGAATTGAGGAAGACGGAAAACGGCCCATTGGAGTACATCAGGGAAAGCACCATGGATCTTTATGGTGTATACCGCATCGTGCAAATACTGCCAATATATCACAAGGATATGCCAGCACAGGTCTATTCGCTCAAGAAAAATTCAATGCAGTTATTTCAATACTCTACTGAAAGCAGCTACAATCAATTGCAAAATGCGTATATGAATATTTATACTGATATCCCTGCCACAGATTACAATAAGATGAAGTGCAATGAAATCATAGACGATATGATAAAGCATCTAAAATTTGCATACGCTATCTAATCTGACAGTCCCCTCAAAAAGAATCTTTTTATCATAACCTTCGGGCTATCCATATCGCCATATTTGCTGAAGAAATTTTCTGCCCCGAGAAGCTTTGCAGTCTTCATGAGCAGTTCGAGCCCTAGCGCTCCTCTTCCAGAATAATATCTGTGTAAAATTGAGTGGAGTTTAAGGTCAAGCCCATATCTCTTCCTCCATTCTTTCTCGTATGCCGATAGCGGAACATTGCTGTTTATGTTGCGTATTATTATTTCAGAAGCAGTTTTAGCGCATGATGCGCCGAATATTATCCCTCCGCCTGTGGTTGCTTTTATCTGTCCTGCTGCATCACCTACTAACAATACGTTTCCATTTACGGTTTTCTTTCTTGCGGCCAATGGGATCAGGCTTGCATGCGCTCCATCCTGCACCGCGCCGTCTATTGCGCGCTCTATCGAGCTATTCTTTACCAATTTTTCAAATGCGCTCCTGCTGTTGCTTTTAGAGCTATCGCTGGTGCCTACCCCTATCTCGAGTTTAGAGTCAGAATATGGCGCCATCCATCCGAAGAACCTGTTAGAAATACTGTTTGAAAAAAAGAGGTCCACTACGTGTTTATCCTCAATTTTGGCCTTGCTGTACTCTGCTTTATATGTCAATACATATTCATTTATTTTAGGAAATCCGAATGCCTTAGCAACGCTGGAAACTGCCCCGTCTGCTCCGACCACTATGGAATCGGGATCCTTGGCGATCTCTTTTATATCCTTTTCGTACAGCCTTCGTCCAAGCACCACATCCGCGCCAAACGATAATGCGTCTTTGTAAAGCGTCTCAACAAACATGCCGCGGTCCAAAACATATGCCTGCACTGATTTCGATTTCACATTCAATTCAGCCCTATTGGCGTGCAGCCGCGCGCCATACAGGCTGTTTACAATAGAGTCTTTGTAATTTATCCGAAGCCTTTCAAGTCCGTTCTTGGAGAGTATGCCTGATGCCCTCTCCGCTCCATCCGATACGCGCTTTTTGCCATCATATACCGTAACATATATGCCCTTTTTTGCAAGTGCAATGGCCAGCGTTAAACCTATGACTCCTGCTCCGATTATTGCAACATTTCTAGCCATATGAAAAAAGCCCCTATAAATACTATATATTTATATTTTTGTTTTTAAACTTATCTATAGATGGTGGTTATACGGCTTCAAAAAAAACTGGCAACACAAAAATAGAAAAAAACGCATTGCAACCTAGTTCTGCTGGCAACATAGAGTTTCCAAAGATAAAAATACAGAATATAGTTGTGAGTGCAGACCTTCACGCTGTAATAGACCTATATGCGCTTTCGAAGGAAGTGAAAGCCGTAGACTATGAACCAGAGCAGTTTCCCGGCGCTATATTCAGAATTGCTGAACCTAAAGCAGTTATAATATTATTCAAGAATGGAAAGATGATATGCACCGGAGCCAACACTGAAGTAAATATAAGAAAGGTACTGGCATACGCGGCAGGAATAATGTCAAAGTATGTGATATCGCTAAATGCTCCTGCCTCCGAAGGCAAGCCGCAAAGGCCGTCAAAGCAGGTCAAATGAGAAATTATCCGGAATCCCTTACTTTTTTAAGCCCTGCATCAAACAGCTTGAAAAATCTTTCCCACGAATAATGTTTTTTGACCCTTTCAATTCCATTCCTACCCATCCTTTCGGCTAGGTCTGCATTCCCTGCTATAAGCGCCATTTTCCTAGCCATTTCCTCCTTGCTGTTTGCAAGGAACCCTGTTTCTCTATCAATTATAGTTTCCTTAGGGCCACCTTCATTTACTGCTATTATCGGTTTTCCGCTTGCCATGGCCTCCAAAGGCACCAGCCCATAATCTTCATTGGACGGCGTATAAAGCACAGCTGTGGATCTAGAATAAAAATCTATCAGCATTGCCTCGCTTACACTCTTTGCTACTATTACGTTTCCCGTTTCTGCAGCGAGCTTCATCACCCTAAGGTAATATTCATAATAAAATTTATCCTTAGAAATGTCGCCCAATATGATAAGCCTGTAATTACTGAATTTCTTGTTTTTCCTGAATATCCTAAATGCCTCAATGGCATAGTCCTGTCTTTTGTTGGGCGATATTCTTGACGGGTAAAAGAAATACCCCTCATCACCCTTATTTTTATATTTGTCATAGTCCACCCCTCCGGGAAGCACCTTTGCATCATCCCTCTCAAGATATTTTGATATCCTGCCCTTGGTGTTTCTGCTGTTGGCGAAAATAAGCTCTATGTCCTTAGTCACATTCCTGTCTATGCGCCTGACAATCCTGGCACCTGCTGCATATACTGGCCTCTTCATTGGGTTCCTCAGTGACATTCTGTAGCTGTAAAGGTCATACACCTCCCTCAAAGGCGTATGGCAGTACCACAATACTCTGTCGTTGTGCTTTCTTATCCAGTTGCTTGGGGATATGTGCGCATTTATAACATCGTAGTCCTCTTCAACTTTGAAATTGTAGAAGCCCATGCCGTAATCCAACCCCTGGGTAAGCCTTCCATACGGCAGCATCCTTCCGAACGTGCCTCGCCCTATAACCTTTATGTCAATGTCCTTGAACCCTTCGAATGTGCTTTCCTCAGCATATTCTGGCGTGTATATGATGGCGCCATAATGCTGAGCTATCTTAAGTATGACGCGTTCCGCACCTCCCTTAAGGGTAAGATTTGCCTGTGCGATAACCAGTTTCAATGCAACACCCTAAATAAATCTCTTAAAGGATTAAAATGATTATGCTATTTATATTGTTATACGGCAGCGCAAGTTTCCAAATTGCAGCGGCAAAGCCGCGCACTGCAATCTGCTGCATGAATCATCAATTCAAAACAAATAAATAATAAAAAGTAGATAGCTCTATACTGGTTTTCATGGATTTGGGCGAAGGCCTTAGACAAGCACTTGCGAAGCTGTCAAGGGCAACTATAATAGACGCTAAGACTATAAAAGAGTTCAACAAGGAGCTCCAGAAGACGCTTTTGTCTTCAGACGTAGAGGTAAGCCTAGTCTTCAAGCTCACAAAAGCGATAGAAGACAAGGCGCTCAAGAGCCGCCCGCCTGCTGGCCTGGACCCAAGAGAATATATAACAAACATAGTCTATGATGAGCTTGTAAGCTTAATGGGGCCAACATACGCGCCGAAAATGGGCAGGCAAAAGATACTTCTGGCTGGGCTATATGGCTCGGGCAAGACGACCACAGCAGCAAAGCTTGCCAAATACTACCAAGATCGTGGCTTCAGTGCAGGTGTCATATGCTGCGATGTAGTCCGCCCTGCCGCATACGAGCAGCTAGAAACACTTGCAAGGCAGGCAAACATTGGTTTTTTCGGCATAAAAGGCGAGACCGACGCGGCAAAGATAGCTGAAAAGGGGATCCAAGAACTGAAAGACAAGAAGGTCATTATATGCGATACCAGCGGAAGAAATGCTCTTGATTCGCAGCTCATAAACGAGTTGAAAGCAGTAAATAAGGCTTTCAATCCTGATGATAAAATCCTGGTCATAAGTGCGGACATCGGACAGGTTGCCGGAAGGCAGGCCCGAGAATTTGATTCTGCAATAAAACTCACTGGCGTCGTAATAACAAAAATGGACGGTTCTGGAAAAGGCGGAGGAGCCCTGAGCGCTACCAATGCTGCAAAATCTAAGGTGCTGTTCATAGGCGTCGGAGAAAAATTAAAGGATTTGGAGCCATACGATTCTGACAGATTCATAGAAGAGCTTCTCGGCATACCTAATATATCAAAACTTGTTGAGCATGTGCAGAACGCAATAGCTGAATCTGACATAAAGCAGGAAGAAGTAGACATAGACAAGTTTAATTTCGAAAGCTTTTATGCCCAGCTGAAAACCTTAAATAAGGTCGGACCGCTAAAAAATGTTTTTGGCATGATGGGCGCCCCAGATGTGCCTAAAGACATGCTTGAAAAAAGCGAAGGAAAATTGCAAAAATACAAGGTCATAATAGCTTCAATGACTCCGCAAGAGCGTTCTAACGAAAGGCTTATACACGATGCCAAAAGGATAAAAAGAATCGCTATGGGCAGCGGCACTACGGAGAAGGATGTGCACGAATTGCTGTCGGATTTCAATAAGATGAAGAAATCATTCAATCTGCTAAAAAATGACAGAAATATGAAACGATTTTTCTCAAAATTCGGCTGAGATGGTAAATAATAAGCCATCTATCAAACAAAACAAAAAGAACACAAAAATAAAAAACAAATCAATGGGCTAATACCCAAACTATCTCTTCTTTGCCTTTTTCTTAGAGCCCTTTTTAGCGCTCTTTGCGCTTTTTTTCGTGCTCTTTTTTACTTTTTTCTTGGCTGCCATTTGCTCACTTTTTCAGCAACATTTTTGTATGTTAACAGGTAAAGTATATAAACATAAATATGTTATGCATTACACCTGCATCTATATAACTTTACTAAAGTACTAAATTATATACATAAATATATGCATCACCGGGATCGAATGGCGAACAAGGAATATCTTGAAGGAAGGCTCAAAGAATTGGAGGAGGAGCTTTCCAAAACCAAGGACAACAAGGCAACAAACAAGCATCTCGCAAAGCTCAGGTCCAAGGTTGCGACGGTCAAAAAAGAGGTCATAAACGCAAGCAAACGGGTTCATGGAAGCGGATTTTTCGTAAAAAAGACCGGGGATGCAACAGTAACGCTACTTGGATTCCCAAGTGCAGGCAAATCTTCGATATTGAACGCGCTTACCAACGCAAATTCTAAGACTGCGCAATATGCATTTACGACGACAGATATAATACCAGGCATTATGGTATATCGCGATGCGCATATTCAGATATTGGACATGCCCGGACTGATTGCGGGTGCCCATAAGGGCTTGGGCGGCGGTTCAAGTGTCATAGCGCAGATGCGCGTATCCGACCTCGTTATATTCGTGATAGACATCACAAATCTCGGCCAGATAGACACCATACTGGACGAACTTTTTTCATTGAACATATACATAAACAAGAAAAAGCCGAACATTCAAGTAAGGCAGAATCGGGACGGGCATGGCATACTGCTAGAAGTAAACAAATCAAAGATGTCATATGATGATATAAAGATTGTCCTTAACGGTTTCGGGATATTCAATGCAAATGTAAGAATATGGGATCCAGTTGAAGAAGATGAATTCATATCATTCATATCCAACAAGTCGCTTTACCTAAATGCGATAATGGTGCTCAACAAGATAGACATGGCCCCGGATTTTCAGAAGGTTGCGGACCAAATATCCTTTAGGTACAAGATGGAGGCAATCCCGATAAGCGCATTAAATATGGATAATCTAGAATCATTGAGGGCAAAGATATACGGCAATCTAAGCATAATGCGCGTTTACTTAAAGCCAAGGCTGGACAAGATCGGACAGCCCATAACAACAAAATCAGGCATCACTGTGGGCAATCTGGCAAAACGGCTGCACACTGAGATATCAAGCGAACTAAAATGTGCATATGTGAACGGCAGAAGTGTAAAGTTTGCCAATCAAAGGGTTGGCATAGAGCATGTACTCAAGGATGGGGATTCCATCACATTTATAAAAATAAAATGAGTAAAGACGGATGGTTAGCATTTGTGGTCCATATGGCAATAAAATACTGGGAATTTGAAGACGCACCGCTGAAGGATAAGATAAGGTCGCCAAAAATAAAGGAAATTGCAAAGATATTCTTTGAGAATGAAACCGAAGCATACAGGTTCGGCAAACTTATTTTAGCAGTAAAGAAAAGCGGCAAACTAAGGCTAAAAGACATACCTGAAGGGATACCGATTGCAACTGCAAAGCGATACCTTGATTACGCTGTGCAGATAGGTCTGATAAAGCATGAAGCCAACGCATACGAGCTCACGGATAGGTATTCCCGCCCATTTAGGAATATAGCTACGTACATAAAAGCATGGATGGACAGCGATGCCGAAGAAGACCTAGAAATCGAATTTGCGAATGCGCGAACTGAAAAGCAGAAGAGGCGCGGCGGCAGGACGCAGTCAAATGCAGTTCCAGAGCATGCAGTGTCCGAATTATGATTTGATGCAGTAATTGCAACACTTGTTGTGTTCTCATCTACTGCGGCTGTGTTTACATTATTCACTTGCCATTAATTCTTTTAGTCCATTTCACAAGCGCGTCTACCATTTCTGCAATGCGTTTTTTTGTTTCTTCATCAACGACCTTACCATTCTCTATCTTTTTATGTGCATCTGTAACAAACATCTGCGGTTTCTCTAACGGATGCATGTTTAGGAATGCAGCTATTTCCCTGAAATGATATTGTGCAACCGCTGTGCCTATGCTTCCTCCGGTTGCGCCGAATGTAGCTACTGGTTTGTCATCGAACGAATTGTCGCCGTACGGTCTTGAAGCCCAGTCTATTGCATTCTTCAAAACACCTGGGAGCGACCTGTTGTATTCAGGTATTGCTATAAGGAGTGCATCTGCGGACCGGATACTTTCTTTGAATGCCTTTACCTTGGCCGGCGCATCTTTTTCAAGATCCTGATTGTATAGAGGTATGCCCTCCAAGCCGAATATCTCTATTGTAACGCCTTCCTTTTGCAGCCCTGCCGCTTCTTTTATTAAAGCTTCGTTGTATGAGTTCTTCCTTAAGCTGCCTGCAAATGCTAGTATCTTGATATTGTTGGCCATTAGATTCACCTTAAGCATAAATAGCGGGCCCGGCGGGATTTTCACAAAGCAGTAAATATGTGTACCCTATTTTGAACCCGCGACCATCAGCTTAGAAGGCTGTTGCTCTGTCCAAGCTGAGCTACGGGCCCGCATTGCGCATAAACTTAGCGGTGCTAATATTAAAGAACCTTTTTGTATTTTCAGTTA
>JAJZOS010000031.1 GCA_021851985.1 Microcaldota archaeon
TGTAAGAGAGCATATTGATGATATCAAAAATTCACTTAAAAGGAGGAATAGTGATTATCCCATAGACGAGCTTATCAAGCTTGATGAGGAATGGAGATCCAAGACCACGAAGCTCCAAGAGTTGCAGGCGCAGAGGAATAAGGCCAGCCTTGACATTTCCAAAATAAAGAAGGAGGGAAAGGATATTGAGGGCAGCATAGCGGCGCTTGCCGAACTCAAAAGCAGTATAGACGCAATAGAATCAGCAATGCCAGACTTGGAAGAAAAGATAAACAACCTTCTTTGGAACCTTCCGAATACACTGCACGAATCCGTGCCAAGCGGAAGCAGCGAAGCAGACAATATAGAAATTAAAAAATGGGGCAATATAATAAAGAAGGAGGGGAGGAGCCATGAGGAGATATTGACAGCATTGGGCCTGCTCGACATGGATAGCGCTTCGAAAGTTGCAGGATCGCGATTCTATTTCCTTAAGGGAGACCTTGCGCTCCTGGAGCAATCGCTCATAAGGTTCGTTATAGACGAGCTGGTCAAGAAGGGTTTTACCCTGATATCCCCGCCATTTATGATAAAGAAGAAATATTTCAGGGGTGCAGCGCCTCTGGGCGTCTTTGAGGATGCGCTATACCGCACTACCGAGGCGAATGAGACGAAGGCAAAAGAAGGCTACGAAAAGATGGAAGAGGACCTTTTCTTGATAGGAACTGCCGAACACGCGATGGCAGCCATGCATGCAGATTCAACGTTCTCTGGAAGGGACCTTCCCATACGATATGTGGGCATAAGCCCGTGCTTCAGAAGAGAGGCAGGCTCGCATGGCAAGGACACCAAGGGCATATTCAGAGTGCACCAGTTCTACAAGGTCGAGCAGTTTATATTTTCCAGGCAGGAGGATTCATGGAAGTATCTTGAAGAGCTAAGAGAGAACGGCGAGGATATCATAAAAAAACTGGAGATACCATATCATGTTGTAATATTGTGCACTGGAGACATAGGCGCCCAAGTGGCAAAAACCTACGATGTTGAAGTATATATGCCAGGGCAGAAGGATTACAGGGAATTACAATCGCATTCCAATTGCACAGATTGGCAGAGTTTAAGGCTGGATATACGATATGATGAAGGAAACGAAAGAAAATATGTCCATACGCTCAACGGCACCGGATTGCCGATAGAAAGAGCCATAACCGCCATAGTTGAAAACTATTCGAATGATGATGGAAGCATAACTGTGCCAAAGGTGCTGGTGCCTTATATGGGTAAGGATCGCATTGAAAAACTGAAGGCATAGCGGGGCATATGCAAAAGGATTTATAAAGTGTAATCCAATTATTGCACGATAGTTTTATATTTTTGTATTTCGCGCTTGCATGATGGTACAATATTTATTTGAATGATTAAAATGAAAAAGGAGTATGATATTAAAAGGGAGATAAAGAGGCTAGGATCCGTAAGGGGATCTGGAACAGAGCTTATAAGCATCTATATGCCACCAGGATATCCGATAGCCGACGAAATAGGAAAGTTGCGCGACGAGCACGGGCAGGCATCCAACATAAAGTCAAAGACCACAAAGCTTAATGTCCAGGGAGCCATAGAGAAGATAATACAGTACATAAAGCTTTACAAGACGCCTCCGAAGAACGGATTGGCCGTATTCTGCGGCAACATATCAAACGAGCAGTCTAAGCCCAATATTCAGCTCTTTTCAATGGAGCCGCCGCAGCCGATAAAGGCAAACATATACAGGTGCGATTCGACATTCCTTCTAGAGCCCATAGAATCAATGCTCGAAGCCAAGGATATGTACGGGCTTCTCGTCATGGATGGAAGGGATGCTACCGTAGCGCTGCTCAAGGGCACCCAGGTCCTAGTTGATAAAAAGATAAAATCGTTCGCACATTCGAAGGTAAATAAAGGAGGGCAGTCAGCCCAAAGGTACTCGCGGGCAATAGAAGAGAGCATTGATGATTACTATAAAAATGTAGCAAGCGCCATAAACGACCTGTTCGCAAAGTATGCATTCAAACCTAAGGGTTTGGTAGTGGGCGGCCCTGGGCCAGCAAAGGAGAATTTCATAAAGTCGAAGAACCTCAATTACCAGATAAAGGTACTCGGTATTTTCGACACCGGATATACGGATGAGAATATGGGCGTGAATGAACTTCTCGAAAAGGCCAAGGAGGTGCTCGTAGAGCAGCAGGCAATACAGGAGAGGAAGACGATGGAGCGCTTCCTCAATGAGCTTGCGCACGGAAACCTTGCACTTTCGGGA
The DNA here is from genome assembly GCA_021851985.1 of Microcaldota archaeon. The sequence continues at coordinate 2,276 of JAJZOS010000031.1, forward strand.
TACGAAAAGGTAAAGAAAGCCCTTATGTCGAACAATGTGGTAAAGCTGATAATAAGCGAGGATGCAGAGCTGTACAACGTATCCTACAAATGCAGCTCATGCAACACGGAATTCACCAGGCTGGAACACGGCAACGAAAGGTCGCAGAAGCACGAATGCGGCGGAACCTTATCTATAACCAGTGAGGCCGATGCAATAGAGGAATTGATAGAGATGGCTGACAAAAACGGGGTCGACGTCTCTTTCATAGCCTCCGACAGCCAATACGGAAAGGAGCTTCTGTTGGGTTTCGGAGGCGTTGCTGCGATGCTGAAGTATAAGCCATGAGGAAAATCCTGGCTTGCACTAATCTTTTGAGAATTCTTTATGCGGCATACATCCTCTTTGCGCCATAGAAACGCGCCATTCGGAACAGGATAAATGCGTACTATCTTTTATTGAAAACCGAATTTATCTCCTTTTTCACACCGGTTTTAAACTTTATGTATTCGGCCTTCGTATTGGATATAAATTCCCATAAGCGTTCGCTTTTATCCAGATATTCTAGCATGCCAGTATGGCCTCTCCTTTCGTCTATTTTATATTTATCGATGTAATCTCTGATTTGATTAATGTCAAGTCCAGCATAAAAGAGCAATGAAACAACATCGATTATGTCCTTGTCCAATTTTATGGTGTCTTCCCTGAAATAACCGCAAAGCTTGAGCAGCAAGAGCATATTTTTATCTACTACCTTCATGCCGCGCATTATAACGCTGTGCTTAAATATCTCATTTATGGGTATTGTGAGCTCCTTGTCCGAAATCCCGTTGATAAAAAGATCAATGCTCACATCATTTATTACGGAGTATTTCACGCTAATCCCGTAATCATGTACGCCATACTTCCTGAAATATTCCAGTTGCTCCGGGCTTATTGCAATATCTATGTCCTTGCTTCTTTGAATATCCACATATAGGTTGACTGCCCATCCTCCGATAAGCACAAAATCCACCTTGCCCGTTATTCTGCTTAGCATGTCGCGGCTTTTATCAGTTTCTAGATAATTGTAATAGGTTCTTGGCATATTCGTCATCTATCGTTTTCTTGAGCTTCTTTACAAACTCGTATGCATTCCATTCGCTGATGTTCCATAAATCCGCATATAACTGCGTCTTTGGAACGGTAGACTTGTTTAAGGAATTTTCCTTTATCATAACATAAAGCACTTTATCTGGCTTAAGGACCACCAAGTTGGCGTATTTTGACCTTGGCGCGAACAGATTCTTTTCAAACCTTGATTTTATATCAGAAAGCCCTACATCAGTAGCATACACATATACTTCTCCATAATCTGCAGCGTCATTTCCGAATAGGTTTGCATATCCAGTGTATGAGGTGTATGCCGTTTCCCCGGGCAGGCTTTGTTCTATCGCTTTTGCAGGCTTGTTGACGTATGTAGAATAGACTATGTCCTTACCGAATTTTCTAGTTGCGGCCCAATAGGCAAGCGCCTTGTCAAAACTTAGTATTTCAAAATGCCTTCGGTACATCGCCGCAGCGCCTATATCAAGAAGCCTTTTTATCGCTATGCTAACGGTATTGGGGGAGATAGAAAGGTCCCTGGCAATGCCGTTTTCAGTGAAATGACCCTTAGGGCGTGCAAGCTCGGCTTCCAGCACATGCCTGTATACTGCATTGCCTATTTGCATTCAGAACATCCTATTTTTTGCAAGATAATATTATATATTATCCTAATATATTAGGATAATAAGATATAAAAGTTTATCCTAAAAGATAAAAAGATTTTAATTAGGTAAATTCAGAATACATCCTCTTTGCGCCATAGAAACGCGCTATTCAGAACAGGATAAAGGCGTGCGAGTTTGCACTATTGACAAGAAAAAGGCAAATTTTATGAAATCTCGCTCGCTATCCCGCATTCGGCGAGGTATCTCGCATCTCCAGATAGGTAGAATGCATCTGGTTTTATCACAGTGCTATTGCTGATGCTGTAGTTTATGAATATGCTTGGTTTAGACGAACTCTGCTTTATGCATGCGGACGCTGATGCGTATGTGTAGTTCTTAGCGGCTTGGCCCAATCCTGATAAGTATACACACCCGGTCTGGTTCAATGCAAAGAAGCTTATGGTGCCCGGGTTCCTATGATGCGTTGCATTGAACTCTATAGTTTGTATTATCGCAGTCGCACATCCCGATGTGCTGCTTATTGCAGTGCCATTGTTTCCGACTATGTATATGTTTACAGCATTAGCAGTATTGAAATTTTTCTGGAATGTCGCGAATGGCGTCTGGGCGCTGGAATTGCTTACGCCGTAGACTATCGCACCTGAGAAAGCCAGCACTATTATGATTATGCCGAATGCTGCGATATATTTGATGTTTGACTTTTCAGGTTCTGTTGCATTTTGGACTTTTGCATTTGCGGGTTTATGCTTTTGATTTGCAGCCTTTGCGGGTTTTGGCGCCCGCTGAGCGCCATTGCTTCTTTTCATCCCTTTTGATGCAGCCATAGGATCACTTCAACTCCTGCTGAAATATTTTATTAAGGTAGCATGATGCACCGGATGCAGCCTGTCCGTTAGCATACAATACCGTTCCGTACATGCCCTTGTATACTATAGATGAATTTGAGCCTGGGCTTAGCAGTACCATAGGCTCGTTGGAGCCCAATATCCTGTTATAGCATGCAGGGCCGTCTATGCTGGCGGTCGAATTAGCTATAGTGCACGAATAATTATCCAATGACACAACACTTACCTTCTTTCCCAAGCCCGACATAGTAGCTTGCAATGCGCTTGCGCATCCCACTATAGAGCTATTGGCTGCACCAGACTGGTTTACCACTATGGCTATAACGTTGCCAGAATTAGAGGCTGCCATAAACCCACTGATAGGCAGGAATGCATTGGCGCTTCCGGCTATCGCATATGTTGCAAGCGTGTATATTAATACCAATATGAATATGCCCGCAAAAAGCATCATCCATGCCTTCTTTGCTTTTGCATGCATTTTTATTTTCTTCTTCCTCTTAAGCCTTGCATATGTTGTTCCATACACTGCAAGCAGTATCGCTATGCCTATGATGAACGATATCAAAGCAGCATATAAAGGCGCAGATGCAATCTTCGATGGAATAGAAGCCCCAGATCCGAAAAGCATCGAGTTTACGAACCCCCCGTCAAGCGATTTTACAAAAGCAGGCAATGACAATGGGGATCCGAATGCACCCACTTTTGAGCTTACATTGGCGAGCATAACGCTTATTGGCGTAAGGTCGTTTGACGTTACCCTGCCATTCAACATGTTGTTGATGCGCTCCTGCTGCACCGAAAGCAGCGCAAGGCTTTTGGGCACCTGCCTGAAGTTGAGCTGCCTGTATAGCAGCTGTACTGTATCGTTAAGCGCCTTGTTGTATATTAGAAGGTATTTTGGCGATACGGCTGCATATGTTGATGAAAGATTCTGCAGCGCACCGTTGAGCGTATCAGATGCTCTTGTTATGTTCTGGTTTATGCCCTTGCTTTTTACCAATGAGAATTCGGATTCCATTATCGAAAGCGAACGATTGAGAGAGCTGTTGTCGTATCTTGAAAGCAGCATCGTAGAGTTTGCTACGCTCGCATTGTATTCAGGATAAAATGACGTCAGCAATTTTTGGTATTCTGTAGTGTTCCTCGCTATTATCACAGGTTCTACATATGCAGTTGCAGTATTGGACGCATTTACATCGTACTGGTTTACCTGCGACGCAGTGGAAACCGGAAGATTTTTAAGGGAATTGACCTGCGCGCCCAGTGTACCCAGTATGCTTGAATTAAACGTAGTATATTCGCAATAACCTATGTAGTTGCAGTATGATGGACCCTGCCCTGGGACGTATTGCGCGCAATTGCTAAGCTGCGATAGCGCAGTCCCTGGAGGAGGGAAAAGGTTGTTTAGGGGAAGCTGCGACGCTGCAGTAGACATGCCGCTTATCGCGCTTGACATTATGTTAAGGTTGGACTTGAAATCGCTCGCATTAAGCGTAGAGTATGCATTAATGAAATCGTTGTAGCTGCCGTTCAGAAATGCGTATTCGGTAGAGAAGTTCATTATAGCCTGCCCGAATACGCTGGACGGCCCTCCTAATTGGCCCAATACGCTGTAGCATACCGGAACTGTCTGGCATGAATATCCATTGTTCTGTATCGAAAACGTATATTGGTTAAGCCCTGTTTCGACGAGGCAGTCTGCCAACGGCGGCGCAGCCGCATCTTTATATTTGTAGAATGTTGCGTTTAAGGAGTCAAGTACTGATGCATTGGGATAATATTTTTCTGAGAGATAAGGATTCGTTACCTTAGCTATCAGCGTAGCGTTTGTCATTATCGAATATCCGTGAGTAGAATTGATTACCATCTCCTTTCCAGGGCTTATCTGCATGAGCACATATGTATTGCCATTGCTCGTTATGTTGGTAAAACCGGATGATGCAATAGTGGCTGCCGAGATATTGTATGAAAGCAGGAATGACGTCAATGGACTTTGAAAAGATCCAGCATACGATGTGCTGGCACCAAGCATTACAACGAGCATAGATGCAAGAAGCATCCCCCCGATTAGTTTAACGTTAGACATAGTCGCGCCTAGATTAATTATCGATGTAAAGGTTTATAAATATTATATGCACGCGCTTTAGGCATCTCATTTATAGCAGAAAAGGGAATTTATTAGTAAAAATTTAACAATAATATGAAAATATTCTTAAGAGTTAAATACTCAATTATCTATAAAATAAGTTATATGGTAAAATATATCTTCATAGACGAAAGTGGGGATTTAGGTCTAACTTCCAAATCTTCAAAATATTTAATTTTGGCTGCCTTAATTATAGATGAACCTAAAAAACTTGACCGCATTATAAAAAATATGCGTAGAAACAAATTCAAACGGGAATTAAAAGGCGCATCGGAGATAAAAGCTAATTCTTCTTCTACTGAACTTAGGTTACATCTCCTCAAACAACTTGAACCAACAAACGGAAGAATAGTATACATGATTCTTGAGAAGAAAAGAGTTTATAGCGGATATTTACAAAAAAATAAAGACAAATTATATAATTTTGTTGCTGGTAGATTAGCTAAAAATATGAATATAGCAGATGGTCAGATAATAATAAGAATTGATAAATCTAAAGGAAAACAGCTTCTTCAACAAGATTTTAACCGGCATTTTGAAAGCTCCCTAAATGAAATAAATATACATGATGTAAAAATATTTCATAGTGATTCTGCATCATGGTCTGGTTTGCAAATAGTAGATATGTTAGCATGGTCGTGCTTTCAGAGATTTGAACATAGGGATAGTACGTATGTCAATGCCGTTAAATTAAATCAAGAATTCTACGAGGTTTGGCAGAAAACGTAACAGAACCCAAAAGCACATAAAGCGTGCACCTCAAGGTACACTGGCTTTTAGGCTTTACCTGTTACATTATATTCTTACAGTCATAATTATTAAAGCTTTTTATTTGACGGACTTTGGGACAAAAGTCAGGTCTAATTCTTTACAATAATCACATACGCACTTATAAAACAGTGGAAAGATTCTATTCAGATGCTTGCATCAAATCTAGGATAGTCTCAAATCTGCATCCAGAGGCGCAACTCTGCATCCATGATCTCAAGGGCACATTCCATTTCTGAAACCAGAATCTGATAGAGTCCAATAGAAAACCGATAGGAAACAGGAAACAGAGTTCACACACGCATGCATATATTTAAAACCAAAAATAGGAAAAAAGGGAGGCAAATGCCTCCCCTTACTGTCTAATTACTACTTGCGTATTTAGGTTGTGCTTGCCTTTGCGTACAGCGCCTGTATGAAGCTGTTTGCAGCTGCAGTTGTCTGGTTTGCAGAGTATCCTGCTATCAAGATCCTGTTTGAACCATATGCTGCATCAATCTGCGTTGTTGGTGTTACTGATACATTGTACGAGCTTTGCAGTTGTGCGCTCAGTGTGTTAACGAAGCCGCTTCCTATCAATATCAGGTTGCTGCTTGGGTTTGCTTGGCTGTCCAAAACTACGAGTGCGCTTGGAGATCCTGCCACTGTCATGTTCTTCAACATTACAGGTTCAGTTGCACTTGATACTGAAGGCGTTGCAACGATGTTGCTTATTCCAGATATCGAGTAGTTCTTTCCACTTACTGCCACTGATGCGTTTACCGCTGCTACCGTTACGTTTGGTATTCCAGGTATTGCCTGGCCAATTCCAACAGGCCCGACCATCTTCTGGTGCAATGTAACTGCTGTTACGTTGCTTGGACCTACTGAGAACTGCAGC
>JAJZOS010000032.1 GCA_021851985.1 Microcaldota archaeon
GACCCAGCCTATTGCATACAGAAATATTGAGCGGTTTTAGGTTTACGCCCACAAAATAAGTATGGTTTATCCCACCGTCATACTGGTAAATATCTTGAACTGCAGAAAAGTTTTGTTTCGTGCTGGAAAGGTGCGGCATAATTGTGCTTTTTGTATAGTTTGATGGCATAACACGGTTGGAAATTTCAAAAGCCGTAAGAAGCAGTACAGAAACTATCAATGCTGCGGCAACTAGATATATAAGTTGATAATTGCTTCTCCTGCTCCCTCTTTTCCTTTTAGCCATACGATCACTTATGCTTTCCATGTAATGCATAAGAAATTTTCTACAAAATGTCAAAGGCCGACTCAAGCTGCATCCAAACTGCGTCAAGTATAAATCCTTTGTCTTCAATATTTGGAAGGGTAATGTTTTGCGTGCAATCGCATTTTTGAGTATCGGCATTATGCTCTTACTATTTACCAGTACTCCCTACGCTGCTCAAGTGCGCTCTGGGAGTTGCAACTTCTCTGTATCAACTAGTGAAATGAACTATTCAATAAATAGTACCGCTTGTCCTTCATTCAATATTACATTCGCTGCAAACATAACCAATTCTAAGCTTTACTGTTCTGCCGGCAAGCTTGAAAACGGAACTGTAAATGTTGCCGAAGGCGATTCAAATGTCAGCCTATATGATTGTGCCTTCTCTAATTCAACATTTAAGATTGGCGCCAATTCGAGCGTGAATGTGGTAAACCCTGCAAACAGGAATTTTACTGTTCACCCACTCGGTATTAATTCCATACTAACTATAGCATATACATTCAATATCAAGGTCTTTGAACCTGGCGGCTACAATACCACCAAAATATTTGGAAACAGGGTAGGCGCATTCAGTTACATACTTCCATCATTTAATAACAAAATAAAGCTCAATAGCACTGAACTGCAGATGGTGCCATCATACAATCAAACAATACTCCGAATAATAAAAAGTGTAAGATCCAGCAACTACTTTCCCGGATATGGCGTATATGGGGAAAATTCATCTGCGTTGTACTTTAACCCTTCGGGCAAAGACATAATATCCAACAAGACATTTCTCCTGCCTTATGAAACGTATGCAAATACCTCTATTCTGCGCTATAATCCATATATAGTAGATTATTCATTTTTTGCATACGACCAGCTGGTAATGTTTAATATTAACATCACGAAACCGACTGTGCTCACACCACTGTACATACAGCCTGTTTATCCTACATTTAATTTTAATATTCTTCCTGACAATGGCAAGAAAAATCTTACTATAAAATGGATTGAAGTGTTGCCGAATAATGACACGGCGTGGAATTTTACTTCTTACATATACAGATACAATGCGGACCATGGATTCTCACTAAATCCTAATGAAAAACCGCCCGCTAATGGTTCGTCGTTCGTTGAGGAAGTGTCATATCCTAAATACAATAACTATACGTATCTGCAAGGTTACAAAGCTTACCTTATAAATTATACCAGCCAGATTGGCATAGGAATGAATTCTTCCATTATATTCACTAATGGCTCGATACCGAATGTCGGAACATTTATACAAGACTCAACCACGCCATCATTTAGCTATGGTATAGGGTTTTGTAGCAATACCTATGGCAGCTCAAAGCCTTTTGCAAAAGTGGTTTCAAGCGGAAGCTACAGTGTTTCACAAAACATATACCCTTTGATATCCGAATCAGAGCCACGCACAGTCTACGGGGCAATATGCGGAATAGGGGTTTACGTAGAGGGCAAAAATATTGAGATAAATTGCAATGCAAACCAGATAAACAGCACATTGTCTGGGTTTTATGTGAATAACTCTGACAATATAACAATAGAGAACTGTAACCTCAATGGAGGCGGCATAAACATAGTCAATTCAACCAATGTAACTTTCTATAACACCCGTTTAAACGGTTCGCTAGGCAACATTACCAACGGCATAACAGTGAATAATTCTAATTACCTATCCTTCTACAATACCATTGTGTCCGGCTATAAAAACAGTCATATAATTACCAATTCGAACAACGTGGAATTCTCAAACCAACCACAATCCTCTACGACTATAGCGCCAAACACTAATTCTACAACAGTAAAAAATGAACTCCATTCCGACAAAACCCTTCAAGATACAATACTTATAATGTCAATTGTGATAATAGCAGTGGCATACGTATACGCATTCGCAAGGTTCCAGTATAAGCCGTCAAAGAAGATGGCCAAAAATCTCCCAACGCAATACCGTAAGAAAGCCTGGCATGCAAAAAAGAGGGTTAATCATTAAGTTGAGGAAATGCTACCATTTTTATACCTGATAAATCCCGCATCAGAGTTAATCAACTACTTCAAACTGGATTTCGAAGTATACTTCTACTACTATGCTGCACTGCTTGCTGCGCTTATAATTGCAATCGCCATTGCAGCACCAAGCCTTGCGAAATACTCTCTAAAAATAAGGAAACGCAACCTAGGAATATTGGCCCTAATAATAATTGCATTCTTTGCATCTGAAATCATTTTTGTTACTCCATTTCACTTGATATACAATGATGAATACATATATGAGAGCATCGCAAAAACCATGCTATACCAGCACGAATTTGGGATCTGCAGTTTCTCAAGTCAGTTATACTGTATCCCTGGAACGATAGGGATTTTCCACCAACCTGGCGGGTGGCCTTTAATAGAGGCTGTAGGATTTTCGATTTTCGGTGTTTCCAACAACGTGGCTTTTGATACTAACCTGCTTTTTGGGGCATTAAGCATATTCTTGATATTCCTGATTTCTATTGAGCTTTTCAGGGACGAGGGAGCTGCAATGCTCGCCTCGCTGATTTTCTCCTTCTTACCTCTTTTTGACACGTACGTCCGGACAGCAATACCTGATGTGTCCACGATGGTGTTTGAACTGCTTACCATATACCTTGGGCTATCTTACATGCGCACAAAGAAAACCTCGATAGGGGTGGCTACTGTTTTTGCAGCTTCATACACTCTCGTAACAAAAGTCGATGGTGTAATAGTAATACCGATGCTGCTCCTGCTCCTTATCTCCAACCGCAACATATTCGAGGGCAGAGCTGCAAAGAGGCAGGTAAAAATATTGGGCACATTAATAGTGCTATTCGTACTCGTGTCATCTCCTGCCCTAATATTCACCTACATTGCGAATCTGCATTCCTTTGGGGCAAACATATCTGCGGGCCAAACCAAGTTCGGACTTTCATATCTGGGTAACAACACGGTCAACAATGCGCTTTTCTTCTTAGGGGCGTATGATTCCATACATGTCAGCAAGTACAACTATGTTTACCATGTGGAATTCCCTGTTGAAATTACGCTGTTGGGCATAATTGGCTTAATCTATCTGGGCAGAAGAGGCATGCGCAGGGAGCTGCTTTTCTTAGTAGGGTGGTTTGCATTGGTATTTATTTTTTATTCGAGCTACTATGCAGGAAGTACACTATACGGACTTGGAGTCGATACGCGATACTATCTTGCCGATTTTGCCGCATTGTCTATAATGGCGGGTGTAGGCGGGTCATACCTTTATTCAAAAGTTGCCCACGGCATAAATGGCCCAAGCAAAAACGGATATGTCAAAAAACAATACATTGCTGTTTTTCTTGCAATCCTGATAATATCACAATCCTTATTTCAGTTCATAACCATAGTTTCACTGCCTCCTTCCAAAATCGCCACATACTCTGCAGAAAGGGCAGACGAGAGTTTCCTGCTGCAGCAATATACAAAGATACCAAGCGGATGCGCAGTGGCGACGTTCAAAGCGCCGTTTTGGTATGTGATGAACAAAAGCAACGTTTACGCCGCATGGCTGCCTCTCCCTGAATATCAGCAGTCAATTCAAAATATATCGCACGGATGCCTGTACTTTGATTACGGTATAAGCTGCTATATCAATTCAACCGCGCAAGGAGGGCCGCAGAATACCCCTTCAACTTGTAATACTATAATGTCCGATTACGTAACCCAACCAGTAAGTACATATAATTATAGGCAATTTGGGTGGAATGTCACTTTTGGATTGTATAAACTACTTGCAAAGCTCAACGAAACTACATAAACCTACGGCTTATAATACAGATTTCCACTGTTCTGTAGATCGACTACAGAGCTCAAGGAAGAACTCCTGTTTTCTACGCTGTAAAAATCGGAATAAAGTTTCATTCCACAGATTGCCGGATCGTATGCCCACTGCTCATCTATGCCCCACAAATTAAAGCTGTTTATCTCATCTATTGAAACTGTGTTTGGTATTACAACGTAACTTCCATTTGCTATCTGATTGCAGTTCGGCAGGTAAATCGTGCCGTAAGCACCGCTACCATAATTTGTCATGCTCACATTTTTGCTGTAACCGAGATAGTAATCTATATACGAAGTATCCAATGTCGGGGCGTAGACATTTATACTTCCGGATGAGCTAATATTCTTAAGTATGCTTGCAGCCGCAATATTGTAATACATAGAATTCCTGTTTAAAATGTAATAATAGTAATCTATTGGCACTGATGTCAATAACAGCACGGCCAGCAACAACACTGCCAACACTATTCCAACTTTGCGCTTTTTCCAATTCATCCTAGCTAGCTCTGCTACCGCAATCCCCAACACTACCAATATTGGTACTTCGGCTATCATAGCAAACCGCATAAGCTTATATATTGGGAAATAATGCGTCGGGCTCATGCTTCCAAATTCCATGTACATCAAAATGAAAACCGACCAGAGCAATGCTGGATATGCTTTCATTCTTTTTTTGTAAACGAGCGCTGCACCTCCAATCAGTGCAAAATATGGGAAAAGTCCGACGTCATTTGGGATAATCCTTTTTACCGAAAAAATTCCAAGATAAATCTGCTTAAGCCCATCAAATGCCTTGCCAATGTTAAATAGTGCTGCATTATATACAACAGAACTGAATCCATACGGGAAATATCCTCCTATATAAAAATCGAGATTTGTGTTTGTATAAAATATTTCGTCAAAACCCCCTGCATTGCTGTAGTACCTGTTTGTGAACAGCATGTTGTAATATGGAATCCCATTAGCGAGAAATATGTTTGCTATTCCAAAAGCAGTCAGGCATGTAAGCAGCCCTATAAAATAATAGTACGGTTTTGCCCTAAATCTTAGCCGCTTCAACTTCATCATTATGGTCTCTATAATTATGGCCAATGAAAGCATCAATATATAGATAAACGCCAACGGATTCACAGATGTTGCAGCAAAACCTACAAATCCGGAAAGCGAGTACAGAATCACGCTGTCCCTATCCCTGCCGTAGAAATACAGTAGAACTGAGAGCGAAATCAGAAGCACAAGAGGCAGCATCGGGCTCGGCGTAGTATTCCACTTTAATGATGACGGATATATGGCAAACAGGAATGCTGATATAAGTCCTGCTTCTGGGCTATGAAACCTCTTTCCCAAAAGGAAAACCACAGGTATGGCAAGAACATAGCATACCAGGTCGTACATTCCGGCTGCTATGTTGTTGTAGCCAAGCAGACCTATCATAAACGCCATTGGGTAGTTATCTAGAAGCCTTATCGAAAAAACGTTTAAGTTTTCGCTAAAATTTCCAGCAAGTATGTTAGGGGCGAATGCCACATACTCAAAATCATCCCCATAAAGGCTCATGCCCTTGAAAAGCAGCGCAGAAACTGTTATCCCAAGCACTATTATCAGCGCCAGGATGTAATACTGGTTTTTTTGGATAAAACCTTCCTTATGCCTTGAATGACCATGTCCCATTGCCAACACTGATCGCTTACTGAAATTTAACAGCCCAAATTATATAAGTGATATATGTCTTTGCTGCATTATCAATACGGTTTATCTATCATAATTAATATACTGCTAACAATACGCCATATCTGTTGTATATGAAAGCCGGGCCGCTGCTTGATCAGAACAAAACAAATCGATATAAATATGAACGGCTAAGTTAATAACGTGCAGCAGGCTTTGCCTTCAACATGCAGCAGCTTAAGCTTGCAAAGGTCAAATGGCAAAGTTCTAATGGCTGTTAGCGGTATAGGTACAAAATGGTGTTCTGGTTGGAGGTTGAAGGCTACATAGTTGACATAGACTATTGGCAATTTAGGGGAACTATGTCCATACGGCTATTCGTGAAATCTTCGGACGGAAAGCCTTTTGCACTGTACGACCCCTCGTTCAAGCCTTATTTTTACGTGCTTCCGAACGACTGGAAGAACTCAGGGATTATAGAATCCACTCGGGTAATGGACTCCGGAAAGGAGTTGAAAGTCGTGTCATCCGAAGTTGTGGAAAAGTCGCTGAACGGCCCAAATAAAAAGTTCATAAAAGTTTTCGTGGAGTCTCCGTCATCAGTCCCAAAGCTCGCAGCGCACATGTCAAGGTACGGCACATGCTATGAGAGCGATATACCATTTGCTAGACGGTATGGCATAGACAAAGACATAACTCCACTTGTGCCATACAGCTTTGTTGCAGAGGAAGCTGAGGATGGAATTATCATCAAGGAGATGCATAAGCTCGATAATCAAATAGACCTTCGCCTAAACACTATGCACTTCGATATAGAGACGTACAACCCGCTTGGCTTCCCGAGGCCCGAAAAGGACCCTGTTATAATGATAAGCTATTCATACGTCTCAAATGGCAAGGCAGGCAATGCCGTGATGTCTACAAAACGGATAAACAGGGACTTCGCACAGTTTTTTGAAGATGAAGCTAGCATGATAAAGGGCTTCATGTCAAAGGTCTCAGAACTTGACATAGATGTTGTATCTGGGTATAACTCCGCCAATTTCGATATTAAATACCTGATAGAGCGTTCGAAGGCACTAGGGTTCGATTTCAACCTCTCACGTTTCGATGGCGATACGCGCATAGAGAAGCACGGGCTAGTCGAGAAGGTAAAAATAGGCGGCAGGGTGCACATAGATATGTACCTTGTAGTCAAGTTCATTGCAGTCGTCGGAGCAGCAGAGAGCATACTGAAGCTTAACAGCTACAAGCTCAAGGACGTGTACGATGCAATAAGCGAGGACGAAAAGCTTACGGTGGAAAAGACCAAAGGCCAGAAATGGAAGGATATCAATGAGCTATGGACTGGATCTGATGACGATTTGTGCCTTCTGGCTGACTACAATCTCAGCGATTCTGAATCGCTGAAGAAGATATACGACTACTTCATACCAATAATGATAGAAATGTCAAGGGTGTCTGGCAACGTTATAAACGATACTTCGGTCTCAACTACGGGCCAGCTCGTCGAGTACCTTCTCATGCGGTACGCCCAGGCGTTCAACGAGATAATACCAAACAAGCCAGACGAGCGTGAAATACGCGCCAGACTCATGAATCCGATAGAAGGCGCATACGTTAAGACCCCAGACCCTGGCATATATGAAAACCTGTCAATACTAGATTTTAGGGGATTGTATCCCTCCATAATAATAGCGCACAATATAGACCCATCATCGTTGTGTGACTCCTGCACAGAATACTATGAGTCTCCTTCAGGCTACAAGTTTGACAAAAACCGTAAGTCGATAGTCCCTACTATATTGCAGCTGATGATAAACGAGAGGAAGGAGGTTAAGAAGCAGTACAAGAAGAATCCAGGCAACATATTCCTCGGATCAAGGTCGCAGGCGCTAAAGATAACGGCCAACTCTTTCTACGGATATCTGGGCTACGCAAGATCCAGGTGGTATTCTAGGGAGTGTGCATCGAGCGTAACTGCATATGGCAGGCAGTACATACAGGAAACCATACAGAGTGCGGAATCTGCCGGGTTCAAGGTGATATACGGCGATACTGATTCGATAGTCATACTTCTCGGGGATAAGACAGAGGAGGATACGCTAAAGTTCATGCGCGAGTTCAATTCAAAGCTTCCGGGCGCAATGGAACTTGAGCTTGAGGATTTTTACACCCGCGCAGTATTTGTCGGAAAGAAGTCTGAGAAGGGTCCATCCGGAGCCAAAAAGAAGTATGCGATGATATCCAAGAGCGGCCACATAAAAATACGTGGATTCGAACTAGTCAGAAGGGACTGGTCCAAGATAGCTAGGGACACGCAGAGAGAGGTACTTGAAATCATACTCCGTGAAGGAGACGCGGAGAAAGCTGCAATGCTGGTGAAGAACGTGATAAAGCGCCTCCGTGCTGGAGAGGTCCCGATCAGCGAGCTGGCGATACACACTCAGCTGAGGAAGAGCATGGACAGCTACGATTCCAATTCGCCGGAGCTTGCTGCTTCAAGGAAGGCATTCGATTCAGGCCTAAAGACAAAGGAGGAGCTGGAGCACGCGGTGATAAGCTACGTGATAACGAAGAAGGGCAGCACCATATCGGACAAGGCGCAGCTGGAGGAGGTTGCAAAGGATTATGATCCAGAGTACTATATAAACCACCAGATAATACCAGCAACGATGAGGGGTCTATATTGTGCGCTAT
>JAJZOS010000033.1 GCA_021851985.1 Microcaldota archaeon
AAATCTGCGTATGTGATATACTTGACAGGGAGACTAACAGAAAAATAAAAGTTTACATGGAAAAGAAAAAATTCAGGAAGTATATGACTATTGTAACAGGTCTTGGAGGCGACGAACTTGAAAAGACGGCAAAGGAGCTTAAAAGACAGCTTGCATGCGGAGGGACGCACAAAAATGGCATGATAGAACTCCAGGGAGAGCATAAGGATGCAGTGAAAAAAGCCCTTCTCAACCTAGGATACTCTGAGGACAGCATTGATGTTTCATGAACATCGCAATGCGGAATATTGAACGGAAATTAACTGAAACTGCACAAAATACAAAAAGGTGAAACAGGCGTATGATATTTTCAGTAAAGCTTAATAAGGAGCAAAAAGAGATCCGCAGGAACGGGGTTACGGCAGAAGAACTGGATAATTTCATACGCAAGAATAATCAGGAAGCGCTCATATTCATAGCGACAAACTGCTCGGTAAATGTGCCTTTTATAGTGGGCTCCAATCCAGACGGCTCGATAAGGACATGGCCGAATTATGAAGAATTAAGGAAGCATGCTTTTATAGACACTGCAGCCAGGGAAAAGGCCATAAGATATGTGATGCCTGTGGCTGTCTTAAAGCAGCTTGCATCGCGCGATCCTGAAGCAAGGATAAGGAAGGCTGCAAATGAAAGGCTTTATGAGATTGAAGGCATGATAATAGCGATTAAAAGATCTGCATTTTGATGAATTGTGCCATATGCACTACGAACGGATATATCATGGATTTGTATGCAACAATAACGCACATGGTATAGCCTAACCACCCAGAAACAATACAATATATGCCGTAGAAAGGAAATATTCCTTTGTGCAGCGCATAGATATGGAAACCTGGTATGAAATAGCGAAGATTTCTGATTGCGGGCCGATTCGTCTCCGAGCTGGAGCACAGTCCTCCCTAGATTTCTTGGCCCGCCAAAGGATTTTTAACTTTAGCTTGCTATAGGTATGTTGATTAGATGTCCGGATATGGGCTTCGCGCATTGATGCTTGCTATATCATTTATCGCAATTGCAAATGCGATGTACTTGAATGTGACTGGTCCGGTTGCCGGGACACTTACTAATAATCAGGGTCTGTTTCTCGGAAACATCGGGCCTGGCCAGAGCTTCTATGTGTCTGCATCTGCAACTACCACAAATGAAAGCGGGCTGCTTGTCAACATCGGCTGGGACAGGATGGAGGCAATAAACCTGCCACAAGGATGGTCTGCGCAGCCGTCGCCATTGTACGAAAACCCCATGAAGATAAAGATTACGGTGGCTCCGCATGCGGCATATGGCATATACAATATTACAATAAAGGCAATAAACATACAGAATTATTCCAAACTGGGAAACATTACAGTCAATGCCTATGTTAACGTAACGCCAAATGTGTTCAGGCTTTCAGTAAACCCGACTAACATAAGCTCAGGCATAAATGAACCAACAAATTTATATGTTACTATAAATAACACGGGCATCTCTGATGATCCTTTCGACATAAACCTTTACGGTCTGCCTGCATGGAACCTGTCTGACCAAGTTGTTGCTTTACATTCGACTTCATCAAGCTATGTCTATCCAGTGTTTGTAAGCACGCCGGGAACTTACCAGTTCAATCTCACGGTAAGTTCAACTACAAATCCTTTAATAAGCAGATCATATCTCATAAGCCTTGTTGCGCAGCCAAACCTGCTCAACGATTACTCTGCGGTGGGACAGGGAGTGGTGCTATCGCCGATAGTGTTCGGCCCGTCATACGAATTCATGCTCCTTCTCTCTTACCTTTACAAATCGCTTATCCACTAGGTGGTGTAATAAAAGGAAATGGCGGATTTAGTAAAATCTTATATGTAAAGGCCACATCGCTAGACGACATATCCAGGTATGTATGCAATTTTGACTATACAAGCTCTCCATTGCTCCTGATAAAATACGGGAATACGTTGAGGATGATGGCATTTGGAGAAAACATCGGAGATACAAGCATTGCATATTACATCAACTTAAGCAGGCATGAAAGGATGATAGAGTATACATATCCTTCAGCTTATGGGCAGTTTGAAAATGCGCATTTTGTGGACAAGCCAGACCATCACGGGCATTACATAAATATAATGAATATTGAGCACGCAGACTTCAAGGAAGTGGATAGCGTAAAGCGAAAGGACATCATCATGATTTTGGCTTCGACGGTTGAGGACATTGTTGCAGCGTCTGTTAAAAAAGGTGTGAAAAACGAATCGCTTCCCGCCCTTTACGGATTTGATTATAAAGGAAGGGAAATACTCTGCGGATTTGATATGGTAGATGAGATATCTGATTTAAAAAGCGCCCTGTATTATTGCATTGTTAAGGATAAGCCGCACGGAAACTTCGCAAGGTATAAATATAGCGATGATAAAGTTGATTTTACAGAACATATTGGGGAGCATTCATATATGTATGCCAAGATAATAAATCTCGCTGAACCTTTTCCGTTTTTTAAAATGCCCGAGTAGCTCAGTGGTAGAGCGCCTGGCTGTTAACCAGGATGTCGCAGGTTCGATCCCTGCTTCGGGCGATGCGCTTCAGGTGCAACCCCCGTGCCACAGACTGTCTGGCCCACCTACGTGCACTCGAATCCTCCAAATTTATTGCACGAAATTGATGTAGGGCAGCTTGGTGGGCACGAATCGCCGCCAATTATGATCTGATAACATAAATTACATGAGTAATAGCCCGATTGCACGGTAGTTGTTGAAGACGATGTCGTGCTGGTGGAAGAAGTGGATGTCATCGAAGTAGTGGTGGTCGTAGATGACGATGACATTGTAGTTGTGTTTACCGCACCATATATTTCTATATTTACAAATGTCACCTTTCCTGCGCTTACATTCAGGTAATTGGTACTGTTGGTTATGTTGTCGTACGTAGCATCGACCTCGTATGATCCAGGGATTATAATGAATCCTGTGTTGTATTCCCCATTGGACCCTGTGTACCACCCGCTATAGCTTTGAACACCAGGCGAAAATGCCCGCACCTGCGCTGCATCTGCCGGAGCGCCGTTGAAGAGCACTGTTACATTCAATGCGCCGTAACCAGAACCACCAGGTATAGTGGTAGTCATGGATGTGGTGGGCGTTACTGTGGTAGTTGTGCTGGCGCTGCCGTTCTTGGATACATGCATTAGCAGTGGCACAGTCGCATTGTAAACCCCGTTGGCCGTTGACATTGTAGCCGTGATGTGCGCTACATACAGACTACTTACCACGCTATTGCCAAGTGATATGTGAAGGGCCGTAGTGTCATCAAGCGACTTTGAGTTCACGGCGGAAGGATTAGGCACGAATGCATATGTGGAATTGGCTGGTCTGTCATTCACGTATGCCAATGACATATTTGCAGCGTTCGGCGCTAAAGGAATGCACGGTAGCGTCCTGTTTGAAATGAGATACGTTCTGCACAGTCTTACGGTTATGTTGTCTGCGAAAGACTCTCCCGGAGAAGCGTATTCTGTTGTATTTGAAAGGCTTATGTTCAACTCTGTCCTCAAATAATTGCCGGAATAGGCAACCACTGGCATAAAGTAGGATTCCGACAGCATGGGCCATCCCACGCCGATCGTAAAGTTTATTCCGTGTATACCGGGAGTTTTGCCAACCTCCCACAAAAAGTCTGCAGTTCCGTTTGATGAGAGGTTTGAATAGCCGTTTACTATGCGCCCAGAAGAGTATCCCTCCATTATGCCCGAAGTGGTGTGCGCATATAGATACCTTGAGGAATTTCCTGCAGACGCCCCGGTGCTGGCATAGCGCACGGATACGTTAATTGGTATGGTGCCGTTGACAGGCGCAAGTGCATACGGATATGATGACGGCCACGTTATATTGAATATATAGGGATCAGTATCGACTAGGAACAACGATGTTGCGCCGTTGACGCATAGTGGATTCGGATCTGCGAAAAGATTGTAACCCGGTTTAGAAACGGCAACATTGTAGCACCCGCCTGAAAGCTTTCCAGTAACTGCCGTTGCTGTTGCATTTGTGGCCCCCGAAAATACCGCCTTCCCCCCAGGTATCGATATGGACACAGAGACATTTGGTATCCGGTAATAAACTCCGTACTTCGTGCAGTTCGCAGGGTTGTTAGAACATGACCCAAACTGGAACATAGGGATATAATCGCTGTATATTGTAACATTGCCGGGACCGCTGGCCGCAGTGGCATTTGTTGTGTATATAGCCCTGGCCTGCGTTGGTCCTATAAGCTGGAATGTTATATCTGATGTGCTGTATCTTTTGTAGTATTGGTTGCCTGCCAGCTCGGAGTAGACACTCCAGTAGCTGAAGTAGTATGTCTCCGCAGAGGTTTTCACAATTTTGGGCGTAGAGAGCGACACAGGTTCCAGCACTGGCGAATAGTTAAGCTGCGACTTTGGCGAATATCCTCGCGGAGACGCCACCGACGCGTTCCCGGGTATAGTGGCTGACACATTAAGGAGCGCATATATGGTGTAGTTGAATCTCATTCCGCATATTTCGCTGCCGCACGAATACGTAGAAGAGGAGTTTGTTGCGTTGTATACGGTAAAATTGCCGACAGGGGTTTCGCCAATGGGCGCAGAGAACATATCAACACCTGCGTTGATCAGCAGCGCAGTCTCAGACTCGTTCATAACCCCAGATAAGCTGGATTGGAACCCACCAGTCGACTCTCCGAACGAGTCCGGTCCATAAACCCACCAAGTGATCGGAAGGCTGGCTGACACAGGGCCAAATGTGCCATCCATCGACGGAGGGACAGGACTTCCAGTAAAAGTGACTCCGAAGTAGACGCTTGGTATCTCGCTGTAGGGAAGCTGCGGGTTCAGTCCCGAAGCCGACCATCCCTCGGCATCTATGCAATCATCTATGCCAAAGAAATCGCAGTCTCCAGTATCATAGCTCCATTGCGGGCGCAAAGGGGGCGCACTTCCTACCTGCAGCATTGGCATTGCAGCATAATCGCCCACGCACATCGATGAACCACCTCCAGGAGGAGGAGGGGGCGGCATGCATATTGGAGCAAACAGCGGTAATCCAACACCCGAACTGTTGCCTTCCAATCCAGGAACTATCGAGGTTATCACAGGAGCATAATATATCAGGTATGCAAAGTTATCGTAATAGCTATATGGATATGGAAGTGCGCTGTCATGTGGACTGAGCTCATAAGTGCCGTCAAGAACCGCATCCATTATCGGGTCGCCAGATGCCTTGCCGCTCTCATTCACGAATCTGGCACTAAACTGCTTTGGGGCGTAGACAGGGCTTTTAACAAAAAAACTCAACAGTGCCGAAGAAAGCGAGCTTGCGTTGTACCCTATTAACAGAAACACGGTCTGGCCGCGCTCCCATACATTATCCTTGCTTATCATTGCGCCTTTTGTGTAATTGAGAGCATTGTCAAGCTCTGTGGTATT
The DNA here is from genome assembly GCA_021851985.1 of Microcaldota archaeon. Next base: position 5,474 of record JAJZOS010000033.1, read on the forward strand.
GATGGCCTTCAGTGTAAGTTGCGCGTATGCATCATTACTGCTGTTTACTACAATTACTATGAAGGTGGAATTCTGGACGTTTGTGAAATTAGATGCATCAGCATACCTGAAATCATATCTCTCCCTTGCCAGTGGCGCAAACTGGCCGTTGGCTGCCAAAACACTATGCGGCGCGACCAAGGCGAACGAGGCATTGCCCAGATGGGCAAAAGGATCCAACGCGCTGGGATTTTCTGCGTGCGTGCCAGGCAATCCCATTGTTAGCAGGAGTACAGCAATTATAGATATTACTACTGCAATAATTAGGATAATGACATAGTTTAGACTCTTCTTGGCCATGTTACATCAGAATACTAGAATATGACCGAAATTATTTAAATTGTTATATATTATTCACGCCAATATGATAAGGAGCAAAAATCCGTCTAAAAACCCTCCTTGCCGGAGATGTGCCCGACGCACATCTTGTGCATCTGGCGATGCGCTTCAAGAGATTACTTATAGAAAATGTACAGAATCAATATTTATCCTTCATTACATTTAAACTTGCTTTCACTAGCTTCTTTACTAATGCAACTGAAGGCCATTTACCTGCCGGAAAACTAACAATAGCTTTAGTTGTAATACAACCTGCTAGCTCTTTTTTATGTTCTTGAATCACTGGAGGGCGCAAGTGAAGACGTATATATGGCTTCTTAAAACTAAACCAAGCAAACATTCCATCATAATCATACCCCTCGTAGGAATATCCAGGCATTTGGAAGTAATCTGTGCGCTCTGTAGCGCCAGGTGCTGCTTCTCGTATTGCATTTCTAATCTCCTTTAATTTGTCTTGTACTTCTTCAGGGCATTTTGCTATGTATTCGTCTACGCTACTGATTTCCGCGGAATTAGCCTTGCCTTTTACTATAACATCACCAAACACTTACAAAATGATTATATTTATTTAAATCCTCCTTGTCGGAGATGCGCATGTGGCGCATCTTGTGCTTCGAGCGATGGCCTTCAAGGTTTGCCCCTTGCTTAGGACATCGACTTCTGGAAGTATGCAGTGTCAAAGTATATTGCTATAGAAATCAACTTACCTCCTCCGGCTTTCCAGATTTCAGCTACATCAGCAGTAAACTTGTTTCCTTTTGGCGACATTAAGTCGTAGTTCACTATGGCGCATGCACTGTCACCGTCTATTATCATATTTTTAACCCTCAAGCCCAATACGCCTCTAAAGAAATTGTTTTTCATATATGCCTCCCTCCCTTTACTCTCTTTAACCCCAGTCCCAGTCAGCAAGAAATCATCAGATAAAAGAGAACCCCAATCTCCCTTCTTAGGAAGGCGATCGTAGTATTTGTCAAGTAATTCCTTTGTCATATTTGAATCCGCCATTCTAACACCTATAGATATTGGCCTCAAAAAATAAAATCCTTCTTGTCTGAGATGTGTTCGCAGCGATTGGACATAAACTTAAATGCTTTGGTTGGTAGATATGTTTATGAAAAGCAGAATACTCAAACGATATGGTCTGGAGGCCGCAGCGAAGATATTAATCGTTATTGGTTCGCTTCTTGTTCTTTTTTCTTGGATTATGGGAGCCTATTATTTTGAATCTGCAGGAAAGATTGTGCTCTTTATAGTACCATTAATATTCACATGCGTTTCTGCGCTGCTCCTGCTGGTAATCAGATACCGCTATACATTATTCGAAAAGTACCCGTATCTTATGAATCTTCCTTAGTTATTTTATCGCATCGGAGAGCAAAAGGGCACAAATAAACAGAGTGCTGCATTCAGCATGATCTTCACGGTGCATGCGTTGGTATTGGCTTTTATTGGTTTCTTGAGCCTTATTTTGACAATATCTATAGGCTCTGGAATAAATAGAAGAATGGTTTCTCCACTTCTATACATATACCTGGCAACAGTGGCGATACTTGTTGTGGCTGTACTGATGCTGTACCGTAGAATTTACATCAAATTTGCGAAATGACTCTTGAGGTATTTAATTGAGGCGACTATATGAAAAACATGAGCAGCAGGTCGAATGGGCTAACAAAGGAGGAGATAGAGGCAATGAAAGAGCGAATAACAGAACAAAGAGCAGGCAAGCAAAACGGCGAGGCAGATCTTTTTGCTAAGATCGATGCCATGCCAGAACCAGACAGGGGCATGGCCAAGAGAGTTCACGCAATCATCAAAGCCGCTGCTCCTGGCTTAACACCAAGAACGTGGTATGGAATGCCTGCATATTCAAAGAGCGATAGTGTCATATGTTGGTTCCAACCGGCAAGTAAGTTTAAGACGAGATATATTACATTGGGCTTCAGCGACAAAGCGCATCTAGATGAAGGTAACATGTGGCCAACAGTATTTGCAATCACTAAGTTGAGTAAAGCAGAGGAGACTAAGATCACATCGTTGGTGAAGAAGGCAGTAAGCTGAAAATGTTGTGTATGGACCTCTTGGGACAAGGGAGGTTTTTTAAGTTTATTATGCAACATCAATTAATTATGGCGATCAGGTATTGGGAGTATGAAGACGCTCCATTTAAAGAAAAGCTTAAGGAACCAAATGTCAAGGAGATTGCCAAAGTGTATTTTGATAATGAGACTAAAGCATACCGTTTTTCAAAAGCACTCAGTGAAGTTAAAAAGAAGGGAGGTATAAAGCTTAGGGACTGCGGCGAAGAACTGCCGATAGCAACATGGAAAAGGTATCTTGACTTCGGAGTCATGATTGGTATTCTCAAGCATGAGGATGGAATATACTCATTTACTGATCGTTATTCAAAGCCTTTCAGGAATGTATCCCTTTATATCAAAGCCTGGATAGAGTCAAAAAAAGAAGATGATCTTTCACTTCTTTTTGCAAATGCGAGAATTGAAAAACAAACGAAGAGAGGGGGAAGGGTAGCAGCAATGCCATCGAAACAGCAGGAGCAGCGGCTTTGATGATTG
>JAJZOS010000034.1 GCA_021851985.1 Microcaldota archaeon
CCTCGCCTTTTCCTGTCCCATGAAGGAATAACCCTAGATACTAATGCATTGCCGCCTATCCATGCAAGTGCCACTGCATCTATCTCATTCTTCGTGCTGCCTATCGAATATCTTATGGAACCATATGGAAACCCTACGTCATTCTTTTTCTTTGTAAACCTTTCTTCGTTTACTGCTGCAAGTATTTCGCCATTGTAAACAATTGAACTTCCCGAGTCATGAGAATCGTTTATGCCTAATACTACCATTTTGACACCAAATCCTATTCAAATAATATGGATGAATATGCAACAACACTTGAATTATCGCCAGTAACTTCTCCTGAATTACTATATTTAAGCATGCATCCTTTTTTAGCGCTATGTTCCAATGCGAAAAGCATTGCAACGGTTATTGGTCCAATTCCACAAACGCTGTCATCAAGTTCTTTAGCCAAGATATTCAATCGCATATAATCTATTTTTTCTATTGCCCCAATAAGCTTCATGTCCTTCCTCTGCGCCTCTTCTGCACTCTCATAGTGGTCGAAATCAGAGCTAGCTATAACACCAATAGTTCTTCCCAAATTTTTTCCGGCGCTCGATATGGCGTCTGAAACAAGTTTACTCGCGTGCAAGGATTGATCACCCATGCATATAGGCACTATGCGTTTATTTTTGAGCGTAGATTGAAGAAATGGGAGCTGCACCTCTATCGAATGCTCATCGGCATGTGCTATCTCATCTATCGATATGCCATTATTATGGCCTGCAATAGCTGTGGCCATCTCTATATCATTCCTTACTGCGCCGAGCGGCGTCCTCCAATCTGCTTTTGATATTGATATTGCTTCCCCTAACCCTGTATGGTTCGGCCCCAATATAACTATAGTATCTGCGTTAAGCATCTTCTTTGAGTTGAGCATTGCCTTATAGGCATATGCGGCGGTTCTCCCAGAGTAAATATACCCCGCATGGGGCGCTATAAATGAAACTGAATTTGTTGCATTGCACCCTGTATTATTTGCTTCTGCTATAGCCTCCGATATAAATGATGAAAGGCCCATGGGTTTATCCGAATAAAAGCTTCCTGCAAACGCCTGATCTCTCATCTGATCACATCCTAATCATAGAACCATACTTATTATTTAAATGCAATATATATTAATTGGGTTATCCGCCAAATATCTTTTAGGGTGATATGCCTGGAAAGCAACCATGATATAATAATGCATATAGACATGGACTATTTCTTTGCGGCATGCGAAGAGCTTAGGCATCCAGAACTTAAAGGCAGACCAATGGCGGTCGGCACATCACGTCTCGAAGACCGGGAAAAGGGGGTAGTCCAAACTTGTAATTACGAAGCAAGGAAATTCGGGGTAAAGAGTGGCATGCCTACTTCAATGGCATTTAAGTTGTGCAAGGAGCTCGAATACCTGCAATCCGACGAATTCTATTATGAAGACGTCTCTGGTAAGATAATGGAATATCTGAAATCATTAGGCTACAAAATGGAAATAACGAGCATAGACGAAGCTGCATTAGATCTCGGTGAAACGTCCTATGAAGTTGCAATAAATGTGGCAAAAGAAACAAAGGACGCTGTGCGGAAAAAGTTTGGCCTGCCATCTACAATAGGTTTAAGCACTGGAAAGAATTTTGCAAAAATGGCGTGCGATAAAGCGAAACCTGATGGTTTAATTATGGTCAAAACCGATGAGATAAAGGACTTTTTAAAAGATATGGCCGTGGAAAAGATTCCAGGGGTAGGCCCAAAGACAAAGGAGAAGCTGAACCGTATGAAGTTGTCGACTATAGGAGACATATCAAGGTCAAACAAGATGGATCTGATAGCTGAGCTGGGCTCTTTTGGAAGCCAATTGTACAACCTTTCAAATGGTGTAGATACGAGCAAAATAATTGATACAAATGTAATACTTTCAATAAGCAGGGAGCGTACAATGGCTGTGAGCACCTCAGATATAAACGAAATAGATCCAATGATAAAGAAACTTGTGGTTGAGGTTATGTCAGATTTAGGCAAAAAAGGGTATTTATTCAAAACAATAGGCGTAAAGGTAAGATACGAAGATTTCACTGAAAAAATAAAAAGCAGGAATTTGCACCATTATACCGATTCTGAAGAAATCTTATATTCTAATTCCAGAAATCTCATATCATTGCTTTTATATGGTAAAAAAGCAAGGAAGGTAGGTGTAAGAGTGTCTGATTTTAACGACATTAAAAAGCAGAAGAAGCTGTTTTAGTGCTTATTATCGTAGTCCATATTCTGAAGGTATTCCCTGACCCTGAGTGCTGCTTTCACTCCGCTGCCTGCCGCCGTTGCTGCCTGCCTGTATGTGTGATCTGCATCATCCCCTGCTACAAATACGCCCTCTATATCTGTTTCAACTTCATTCTTTGTTATAATATAACCTTTATCGTCAAGCGGCAAGCTGCCCTCTAAAAATTTGGTGTTAGGTGCATAGCCTATGGCCACAAATATGCCATCTATATCCATTTCCGTAACCTGATCGGTCTTGAGGTTTTTTATCCTTACTTTTGAGACCTTCTCATCTCCCATTATTTCGTCTATGCTCGAATCCCATACGACTTTTATTTTTTGATTTGAAAGCACCCGTTCCTGCATTATCTTGCTTGCCCTGAACTGGTTTCTTCTATGCACTACCGTAACGCTGTTAACAAATTTTGTAAGAAACAGAGAATCCTCCATTGCAGTATCGCCTCCGCCCACTACTACAACGTTCTTATTCTTAAAGAAAGGCGCATCGCATGTTGCGCAGCTGCTTACGCCCTTGCCTATAAACTTCTTTTCAGACTCAATTCCAAGCCATTTCGCTGATGCACCTGTAGCAACTATCACCGAATTTGCCTCATATTGTCCAGAATGCGTTTTTATCTTAAATGGTCTGGAAGAGAAATCGACTCCGACAACATCATCTGCTACGAACCTGGTTCCAAACTTTTCGGCCTGTTTTCTCATTAGGTCTATAAGCTCTGCCCCCTGCACTCCGTCTGGGAATGCGGGATAATTTTCTACGGTCGTAGTGAGGAGAAGCTGGCCTCCTGCATTAACTCCAGTTATGACTAATGGCTTGAAATCCTCCCTTGCTGTATAAAGCGCCGCGCTTAGTCCAGCGGGGCCAGATCCGATTATTATAATGTTCTCTGCCATAAAAATCATTAGTATTCAGGCATTGCAAATTTTAAACTTTTACTTTAAAGAAAAGAAATGTAATAAACGTAAAGCCTACATTAGCGCATATTTTATAACCTGCAGCGTATAAATAAATGATGGCATGGAACCAGATAGCAAACATATATCTATATCCCTGGACAGGAACGAGAAGAATTCTTCCCTTGCATTCATATCTCATGCGCATAGCGATCATATCGCCGCTGCAAAAAGCAAAAATAAGCCAAAGATCATATCAAGCCCAGAGACATGCTCGCTGATTAATGCAGTATATGGCCTTAACCCGGAATTATACGAAAGTAAAGGCTCAAACGACGGGATAAGCATGCTCGATGCGGGTCATATGCTTGGGTCTAAGCAGTTGTGCATAGACGCCGGCAATGGTCGGACTGTCTATACTGGCGATTACCAAATGCAGAAGTCCAGGGTATCAAAGCCGCTGGATTATACGGATGCCGATACGCTGATAATGGATTCTACCTATCCTGACCCAGATATAAAATTCGGCGATAGGGCTGAAACTGAAATGCTGTTGCAAGAATGGACAGAGAAAAGGCTAAATGAAGGCATAGTGCTTTTCGGATCATATGCTATGGGAAAAGCCCAAGAAATAATATCAATACTTAATAAAATAGGTATAGCTCCAGTAGTAAGCAAAAGGATATTCGAGGTAAACAAGGTATACATAAAGTATGGGTACAATCTTAAATCATATTCTGCTTATGATGCGCCAGATGACACATTGGCATTCTCCGATAATTTTGTAGGGGTGGTAGAAAACAACACACTAAAACGAGTATCCGAGATGCTTTCCATGTTTCATAAAAAACATGTCTTTACTGCAGTAGCCACGGGCTTTGCAAGAATATACAGATTTAGCACAGATGCACAATTCGCTATAAGCGATCATGCAGACTTCAATCAGGCAATAGAATTAATAGAAAGAGTAAAGCCGAGGAAAATATATACGTACGGGAATAACAATGCAAAGTTTGCGCATAACCTGTCTAATGCAGGATATACCGCTGCATCTTATCCTGGGGGCAAAACGATAACAATAGAATAGCTTATTAAATCATTTTTCTCTCATTTAAAAGGTGTGCATATACATCTCTTACTCCCTCCTCCAAATTCACATATTTATCCAATACACTATTGTCATTTGCGTACAGACTCTCTGCTTCATCAAGTATGTAATCCTTATAAGTTACCTGTAATTTTTTTCCAGATACTGATTCAACAAGACCCAATAACTCCAACACAGATGTAGGTTTACCGCTTCCTACTTCATAATCTCCTGGCTTAATCTCATTGTTTGCAATCCTATTTATTATCTTTGAAATGTCATTCACATGGACAAAATCACGTTTATGGGATCCATCTCCATACACCACTACTTGTTCGCCATCTATTGCTGCTTTGGTAAATAGGTAGACGGCACCCTTCCTGCCAGTCGGCCCATAAATATTATAGAATTTCAATATATAGGCATCTATGTTATAGAGTTTCCTATACAAATTAATCCATTCTACTGCATGCTTTTTTACCAAAGAATATGGATTAGATGGTTCGCTTATAGAACCAGAGGTTGGAAATATTATTGGAGTTTTATCCCTCCTTGCCTTCTCCACGAATTTCATGGTTAATCCAAGTCCATCTTGAAAATATTCGTATGGCATTTCTTTAGATTTTCTTATTAATGTCCTAGCTGCCAAATGTACTATAAGGTCGTATCTTTGATCATCAAATTGGCTACCAATATCAAACCCATAAACATCATGCTTATTTTGCAAATCAGCATAAACTACAGAACCTATAAAGCCCTTATGTCCCGTAACCAAAATCTTCATACCTTATCATCCCAAATAATTTCGTAATGTACAAATAAAAATATGGAGAGAATATACTTAACCATTTGTTTTTGCACCTCTTGTAATAAACTTTTAGCGTTGTGTATAGCCAAGATTTGAAATGAAACCTGTGCATCTCTTCATAGTAGAAACTGCAAAAAAGAAAGTGCTGACAAATTTATTATCGGCTCTAAAGCATTTAAAAATTTAACAGCCTAAATAAAATGTGGTTGAAATGAGCATAAACCAAATCAAGCATCCAAAACATCTTGAATGCGTAGACATACTCAGTTTCGATGCAAGCGATGGTCTTATCTTATATTCGATGCTCTCGAAGCCAAAGGGTGTGACAGATAAAGCCATATTGCACATACATGGCCTTGGCGGAAGCTTCTACGGCAGCAACAGCATACCTGAAATATCGGCAGAAGCAAAGAGAAGAGGCATAGCTTTTATGTCTCAGCTAACAAGGGGCAGTTATGTTATAGAAGAGTTTGGATACCGTTCAGGAAACAGGGAGCTTCTTGCAGGAAGTGCACTTGAGCGTTTTGAGGATTGCGTTTATGATATAGACGGTGCAATAAGATCTTTGCGAAAGATGGGATTCAGAAAGATATTTTTAGAAGGCCACAGTACGGGATGCCAGAAGATTCTTTATTATATGAATTCCAAAAAGGCAAAGAACTCAAAATTCGTTACGGCAATGGCATTGATCAGTCCCGTCGATGACCACAGCTACGACCTTTATGAGATGAGAAAGAAAAGTTATTTTAAGCTTATAAGCATTGCGAAAAGGGCAAGGGGAAATGCCATTTTGATGCCCACAAAAGGCACTGGATATATGGAAAAGTTGATTGGTCCTGAAAGGTTTCTAAGCACGGCAGATTTGAAAAATCCAGAAGCAAAAGCTTTGTATTATGATGGTAAACTGGATTATGTTGCAGGATTGAAGAAACCGCTGTTTGTTGCGTTCGGAGAGAACGATGAATTAATGAAAGAAATAGACGTACGAAAAGCTACGGATATCATTTCGAAGGCATATGCCGGCAAAAAATTCAGATCAGTCATATTAAAAGGAACTGGGCACACATTTAAAGGCAGAAGGAAAGGGCTTGCGAAAGCCCTCTTAAAATTTTACTCCTCAATTTGATAGATCCATCTAGTAAATATTTTATCTTTATCCATTTTCTGCCAATCTTTTTATTCTAATGAATAATGATTGCCAAAAGGTAGATGAGTTGCATATAACTTAAATAAAAATATGGGCCTGGAGAGATTTGAACTCTCGACCTCCCGATATCTGCCTACCTTCTTAAAGATATCAGTCGGGCGCTCCAACCATGCTAAGCTACAAGCCCACTATGTTCTTATTTTTGCCAAAAGGATATAAATACATGCAACTAAAGCCTAATCTCTGTTATCTTTCCGTTGGGCACATCTTCCCTAAAAATCTGAGTCTGGAACTTGTAAAGCTTTACGTTTTTCTGCTTCCAGTATTCTCTAGGCAATCCTGCCTTTGCACATGTCTCATCAAGTAGCCTTGCGCTATCCCATTTTTGTTCAACGGCCACTATCGGAAGCAGCAATCCGCTATAACCTCCATACTCTATCAATGTACCATCCCTGCCGACTGCAATTGCCTCAAGGCGCTTCTTTTCCTCGCCATCTACGATTTCTGGCTTTGAGAGTATGCTCACCTCAATTGTTGATTCATCTAATTCTGGTCCCGATATACGAACGAACCGCGGGTCTTCAAATGCTGCCGCAAGCGAAGCCTGCACAAGGGTTTTTTTTAAGGGCTCTTTGGATTTTATAAATCCTATGCATCCCCTGAGCGCCTTTGTCGGGTAATGCTCTATTGTGACAAATACGCCTGTTTTTTCATCAAATTCACTTATGCTGCTCTCCACAATATCTGGTTTGAACATAGGGTTTTTTATACAAAGTTCTATGGCAGTCCTTGCTGCATTTACGAGTTTCCTGCCCTCCTGCAGCGTATAGATATGCATAATATAATTGTTTAGATTAATTATTTAGTATATTAGTTTGGCGAGGCTTAATTCCGCCTGTAAACAGCGTGAAATCTTTAGCTTACGGTGTCAAATACAAGGTGTTTGTTTGAAGAAAATTACAATATATACTGATGGAGCGGCAAGAGGAAATCCCGGAGAAAGTGCGTCGGGATATATCGTATACGGCAATGGAAAGGAAATATTCAAGAAGCACGAAGAATACAACGGAATAAAGACTAACAATTATGCAGAATATAATGCCATAATGCTTGCGCTAGACTGGTGCCTTAAAAACATGGGCGACCCAAAGGAATTAGATATTACCTTATATTCGGATAGCCAGTTGGTTGTGAAGCAATTGAATGGCATATACAAGGTAAAATCCCCAGATATGATTGAATTAAATGATAGAACGAAGATGCTGATAAGAAATTTTGGAGCATTCAAAATAATAAACGTACCAAGAGAAAACAACGGCATTGTCATTGTAGATGCTGCATTGAATCATTTTCTCGACAGGCATAAAAAGCAGTGAATATATAAACTAATAATCTATAAATATTTAATTTGTGCAATCAAATTGCATCTGAGTGATTTATTGTCAGACGAAGCAGTACAGCCAAACGAAAGCCCGTCCCAAGTGGATTTAAATGCTAAGGACCATTGGAAAAAGGGCAACAGCATGTTCGAGGCTAGCAAATTTGATGATGCAATAAAGGAATTTGACGAAGCAATTCGCATAGACCCAAAATACGCAGATGCCTATTTTAATAAGGCGCTCACGGAGCGCATAATGCGCAACTATGATGCTGCAAAAGCAGACCTAGAAAAAGTCATGGAATTGCAGCCGAGCAGCCCGGACGCACCCCTATTATTCGGCGATATATTAGAATCTAGCAACGATCTACTTGGGGCAAGGTTCTGGTATGAAAAATCCCTTAAAATAGATTCAGGATATTCTGAAGCAAAGAACCGGCTTGAGCATCTCGATTCACTTATACACATGGACTATGGAGACGCGCAAAAAGAGAAGCAGACATCAATAAATAGCCAGACAAGCAAGAATGACAATACCGAATTGATAGAAGAAGGCCAGATAAAGAGAGTGAAATTCTACAAGTCTAACGTAAAGTTTGACAGCGTAATGGGTTTGGAAAAGGTGAAAAAATACCTGCATGACAATGTAATACTTGCAATACAACACCCAGAACTATTTAAGAAATATGGCAAGAAGCTCGGTCTTGGGCTTATATTATATGGCCCCCCCCGGAAAC
>JAJZOS010000035.1 GCA_021851985.1 Microcaldota archaeon
ACAGGCGTGCACCTAGCTTATTTTCAGAAGGATTTTTCTTGTACTGGGGTAGACTTAAGTCAACAGATGCTAAAAATAGCTAGGTCAAGACTAAAAAAGGTCAAATTGCTCAGAGCCGATATGTTTAATCTGAATTTAGGGGAGACCTTTGATGCAATAACATGCTTGTTCGGTTCTATTGGCTACTGTGAATAACCTCGGGCTAAAGCCCGAGGCTTCAGCGAAAATCAATTGAAATACAGTTTCGTTTGCCTTCTGTCGTTTTCAGGATGCATATTTGGATGGTCATGTTTGTCGATATAATTCTTGACAGTTTCTTCGGTTATGCTGCTGACACTTCTGGAGAAATGCCCCGGACTCCAAAATGCACCCTTTCTGAACATTTTCCCCCTGAATTCGGGATGCAAGAGAAAAATCTTGCGAGAAGATATGCCTTTCAGATACTGCAATGCAGTCGAAACAGACATCCACAAAAGCAGTTCGACAAACAAGTGAACATGGTCGGAATCTACTACGATTTTGTCCACAATTATCCCTTTTCTCTCCGCGACAGCAAGGAGTATTGACTGCATTTCGTTGGCAGTCTGTATCTCTCGCATCACCTCGTGCCTATATTTTGGGCACCACTCTAGGTGGTACTTGTTCTCTCCAACACCATGTACGCTTATATTTCTATAGTTCACACTACCCATACACTCATGTTTGGCGGTATCGCACTGCGTAAAAGCCGCGGCGCAGCCGCCAAAAAAATTTTACAGGATAGATTTTTTAACTGGAGGGTTCAATTCATCTCCGTCCTGAAGGACGGTCAGGTTTCTTGAACCCTCCAGACCACCCGCCACCTAAAGAAAGCATACCAGCCCAAAATTGCACTTTAGGACGCAGGTTCTCTGAGGAACTAGAAACTGCCACTATAGCGGCCGCAAGAGAGTGAAATTGCGAGTACCAAATAAGTTTTACTGAAGGTTTCCCGCCATTGAAGAACAATCCATATATGACGCATAAGTTTGTCGAAGTATTGCCCGCAGAAGTGCAGGATAAAATAGCATACCTAAAGGGGATATACAGAGGTAGCGACGATGTGGCTCATATATGGAACGTATTCCAGGGGTATTCTACACTCTCGGGATACGCAATGAGAAAATGTCGTAGATCGACACACGCCGCAGTTTTACGTAAATCCCAACGTCATAGGGCAAGGCATCAAAATTGATTATGAATTCATAAAACAAATTGCAGAATCATACGAGTTGCAGTCATGCTTTTTCAATAGCGTGAGGTAAACCAACCTTTTCTTTTATATTTTGCATTTGCTTGTTCTCAAATAGAATTAGGTCAAATGTGTCTCCTTTATCCAAGACTCTTCTACTGAAATCTTTGAGCGCATTGGTTATATCTTTTTCCTTTGCTCTAGGAACTTCTATTATTATCCGTTGTGTTTTTTTTAAGATGGCAGACATCCCTCTTACAACGTCTAACTCTGCACCCTCCACATCTATTTTTACAAGATCTATTATACTATGTTTTGCAAGTAACGTATCTAATCTCATACCTTCGATGGTTATCACATCTCCCTTGTTCTTTCGCAGGAAGTAATTTTTCTTTATGCTAAAAGTAGAAGTGGAGATGCCTTCGTATAATGGCGTGTCTGAATCTGTATCGGTTGTAGCACAACCCACGACACTCACGTTATTAAATCCGTTTAGGTCAATATTCTGTTTCAGAACAGAAATCATAAACGGGTTTGGTTCTACTGCTATAACTTTATCAAAATGTTTTGCGGCTAAAATTGAGTATATGCCAGCATATGCGCCAACATCGACAAAAAGCGTTCCGCGTGCATTGATTATAGTATCAAACGTATTCGGCTCGAATACCCTTGACAATATTGACGAGCCCATGCTTACCTTATTGTCCAGGGCAAAGTACGCGCCTCGAGTATTAACTACAACGCCCTTATCAAGGTAGTTGTTAGGACTTCCTATGTTCATTATGCCTCTGCTTTTCGCAATTGCCAATAGAATCGCTTTCCAAAATAAAAAACTGTTCTTAACTGGTTTGCAGCGGATTATTTCAGTTAAAAACAAGCGCCTTGATTTGGGGCTTCTTCCAATCATCATAGCACCAATAATTGCTGTTGCGGCAACTAAATATAATCTTGTAGGACTCATTTTATAAGGTTTCGGTAGGTAATGCAATCAGCAAAAAGGTTAAAAAATACGTTGTTGAATTATGGATAAGTTGACACACATTAAACTTATAACTTTATCTAAGAGAAATATTATGCAGTTATGTATTAATGAACAACGCTAGTTGTTATTAAATGCCCAAATCAACCATACTTAAAAATAAAGTAGATAACTCAATAGCTATGCTAAAGCGTGATGGAATGGGAACTGACGAACTCAATATGAATAATGTAAAACTATCAAAATTACCAATGAACAGCAGCATGGAAATAAGGAAATTGCGCGAAGACTTTAGCATTCTGGAAAGTTCATATTTAAGAAGACAATTGGACAAGAAAAATCTTAATGATTTCATACAGAAAGATAAAGAATGGCGCGAAAACAGTATGAAACTAAACAAGATGCGCGCGGATAAAAACGTTTTATCCAAGCAGATAAATAAAGACAGAAACAATACTGAGCTATTGGCGAAAGCAAAAGAATTAGACAATCAAATAAGCGATAAAACAAAAGAGTCACGTGATATAGAAGAAATGCGCGACAACCTGATGCTTTCCCTAGCAAATGTTCTCGATTCAGAAATATCTGATACAGAAACTATTGCGCTTGGCTATAGCGGCGTACCGCGCGTTGCAAAGGAGTTGGAATCCGAATTCAAAGATAAGTATCCAGGAATAAAATACACCGCAATGGAGAAAACGAAGACACAGTACGACATAATACGCGAATACGGACTAGTTGACGAAGATAAGGGATCCGAATTAGCAGGGTCTAGATTTTATTATAAGCTGAATGAACTCGTCACTCTAACTCAGGCTCTTGCGCTCTATGCAACTAGGAAACTGGCAAAGATGGGATTTAGTCTTATAGAACCACCGTATCTTGTGAGAAAGTTCGTGGAAGAACGTGCCACTACACTTGATGCATTTGAAGAGACGCTTTACAAAATAAATGGAGAGGAACTATACCTGATACCTACCGCAGAACACCCTATCGCAGCTTATAACAACAAGAAAGTATTTAAAGAAACTGACCTGCCGATACACTATGCGGGCTACAGTCCTGCTTTCAGGAAAGAAGCTGGAGCACATGGCAAGGATACAAAAGGAATATACAGGAACCACCATTTCAACAAAGTGGAGCAATACGTAATATGCACGCCTGAGCAAGCCGAAGCCGAAATAAATCTGCTTATTAGGAACCAGATGTCTTTGCTAAGGGATTTGGAGCTGCCTTGCAGAGCTATAGTAGTGCCATCTTACGACATGGACAAGAAGGCAATAATACAAGTAGATGTTGAGGGATGGTTCCCCGGGCAGAATAGGTATGGAGAACTCGGAAGCCATGGTTACATGGGTTCTTGGCAGGGCATCAGACTTAACACGAAGTACACTCAGAAATCTTCAACCAACCTTGAATATGTGCACACAATATACGGAACGATGGTGCCTGTGGAACGTACCCTAGCGTGCATTTTGGAGAACTCCCTAGGTGATGATGGGATTATAAGATTGCCAAAGATTCTGGCAGATATGATAGGTGTTGATACCATCAACCCAAGATGAATTGGTGGAACGGAACGGCTTGTGTTCAGTAACAAGCTGCTTCTACTATTTTTTTCCTCTACTTGCATGGCTTATTCTAACATTCCCAATTCATTCAGCATCGAACAAATATCGCAGTTTTCCCCATTTTCTTTGTTGCCTCTAGTGGCTTGCTCCAGGAAAAGCGTTCCGCAGTTAGTACATTTGGAGAATTCTGGTTCCGGCAACCTGGCCTGCATTTCCTTGTTCGCAGCTACGGCCCAATAATTTATTCCTGGCCAGAGCATTTGAAGCATGTCGCTTATGTAATAATAGAAATTGCGGTCTAGAGGCACGAACTCCCAATAATTTGGTTGTGCATGGCTTACCTCTTTGCCGGTCTTTGCTATATGGTAAAGAAACAACTCCTTCTTCAGTATAGTTGCGAGCGGGTACACGAAAGTCATATCCCCTATCTTCTTTAGGGGCAGGTCTGTCATCCTATAACCAGTTACGAATCCATTGAGCAGCCCTCCCATTATGTCTGACGCATGCAGGCCTAAGGCTATCTTGGATATGTTATTTTCCTTTGCAAACACTTCCAAACCCCGTTTCATGAAGTGATGATCTGCATACATGGTATAATGTCGGAACTTGCTTTGCATCATCTTGCTGTATACTTCCACAAGCGGTAGATTAAGGTTAAAAGTTGACTCAATGGTAGTCGCTTCTATTATATTATGGGGAATATCGAACTTAGCGCTTGTTTCGGCAGAGTGTTTGAACGTTGCTTCAGTTACCTCGTAATTTGCAACTGTGCCGGTAATTATAGAAAACCTAATCTCTTCTTGCTGCGCTGCCAGACTCATCATCAAAGAAGTGCTATCAACTCCGCCAGAGAGACCTATAAGCACTTTGTCCCCATGACCGAGCAACGAAAAATGTTTAACAGTATCCCCGACTTTTGTTTCAACGTCTTTTACTATTGCACCCATATTAAAAGTTGATAGCTGCGGCTTAAGCATACCATCCTGTGTTATTGACACGGCTTTATCTATGAAACACGAGTTAGGTTCAATGCGTGATTCCTGAAATAAATAATCATACATTTTTTTTAGAGATGCTATGTCGTATTTTTCGATTAGATATGCTTCGATTATGTCGTTTTCCTTAAGTAGTACATTATCGTTAGCAATTTGTCCATTGATCTTGACAAAAACTGATGGTGGGGGAACCATATTACGCAATAGGGCTTGCCATAGATATTCGCCGGATTTTGCAGATAGTTCGTATCTTTTCCCCACTCTATCAAAAAGAAAAAGAAAGGCCATAAAAAAGCCAGCTAAATAAAACCCTTTACAAACTTGCTCTTACGTCAGCGCAGCATGTCCTGAATCGAGGCAAGTCACTTTCAATTTTGATCTCTATTTCCTGCATTGTTTTTAACATACTTTGCACACGCTCTACCGTTTGCATCTTTTGTTCCATCCAAATCACATTTCTGACTAAGCATAGTATAATTAAAAACTTAACCTCGCCACATTAAACCTTTAAAGACAGTGTTATTTCATCGTTTTGGCAATAAAATGAGAGACAACGTAACACTACCATTAGGTAGTATAGCAGTAACAGATAAAATAGAATCGGATTATGCCCTGATATCGGGTATCTTTGGAAAAGGCTGTGCGTTCAGTTCTATAAGCGACTACATGATGAATCCCGAAATGACCCCAGTATTGAACCGCCTCATAACGCTGTCTGCCATGCCTCTCAAGAGCGTTGAAACCAAGTTTGCGATAGACAGCACTGGATTCAGGACTACAACATTCAACGATTATTGCAGGGAAAAACATAACACAAAGAAAGAGCATAAGTGGATAAAATGCCACGCTATCTCAGGGAATACTACTAACGTAATTACTGATGCGATAATAACAGAAGAAAACGGAGCAGATAGTTCTCAATTCATACCTCTTGTTCAAGAGACCGCAAGTATGGGTTTTGATATGCAAGAAGTCTCAGCAGATAAGGCTTACAATTCCATAGACAATTATAATGCTGTTCAGGAAGTCGGTGGAACTGCATACATTCCTTACAAAAGCAATATCACAGCAAGGTCTAATACTGGCAATAAGGCAAGGCTATGGAGAAAGATGTTCTATTACTTCAAGCTGAATCAAGAGGACTTTTTGATGCACTACCACAGCAGAAGTAACATAGAGACTACCTTCTTTGCGGTCAAGACCAAATTTGGAGACAGTGTCAAGAACAAGACCTTCGTCTCGCAAACCAATGGGGTACTCTGCAAACTGATTGCCTACAATATCACGGTGCTGATAAATGCCATGTACGAGTTGGGAATCAAACCAGAATTTTAGGTGGACGTAAGGCTTTTAAAGCTTCCATCCATTATTAAACTATGGACTCAGAAATGCTTGCGGGAATCTTAAAAAATTTCTACGAATCATTTGATATGTCTACATTCAAGAATAGATTAAAGTTACAAAAACTTATCTATCTCATCCAAGCAAACGGTATAAATTTGGGCTTTGGATATAACTTCTATCTTTATGGCCCATACTCTACCGATTTGGCTCGTGCTGGATTTCAGATAGACAACTATTCGGAAATAAAGGCAATATTACCAGAAGATAAAGATATCAACCATAAATTTATATCGATAAGGGACGAGTTGGGAGATAAAAAAGAAGACACAACTTGGTTAGAATGTGCAACGTCGATTATCTATCTAAGGCGTTTAGGCCTTGAGAGAGATGCAATCATAAAAGCTGTAGAACATAAACTGACTGTATTTTCAGAGGGTTATATTGAAGTCGTCTGGAATAATTTAAAAAAGATGGGTTGGATTAATGAATAGCGAAATTGGGGATGTCAAACTCGTTAGTTTCAAGATTATCTTCGAACCGGATGCTAAAAAGAAACTTGAGCCAGAAGAGGTATTCAAGATTTTATCAAAGATTAGAAACCAAGTCGCCCATGAGACACCGAACAGTGCAACATTTTCTTTGGTATTAGACTCTTTAGAGAAGGGTGGAAAGATATTCTCCATAAAAGAAGAGGCTTCAAAGGGTACCATACCAAAATTCAGATAACGTGATATTGCAATGTCTTTTTATCTTGAAAAACGTTCAGTATGGCGTTTTTTCTTAAATAATGAGGGAGAGGAAATAGATAAGGATAATCTTCAAGAACCAAGAAATAAACCACATTATTACATGATTTTATCTCACTCAGATTATAATAAGAGACAGGAAAATGTAAATGTCTTGGGTGTATGTTTTTCAAGTAATGTAAATCAGTCTTATGCGATACCTTTAGATGCTGACGACGTAGAGGATTATACACAGGTTTATGATAAGGTCAAAAAAACTAGAGTACTGGCAGATAAAGTATGTAGATTAAATTCCCGTGATTTTGCAGGAGATAGCAGGTCGTATATGACTCTCACCAAATCAGGTTATGTAAAAGTTGTAAAGGAGATATGTAAATTCATGTTAGAATCATCTGGGGCAACTTTAGAAGATTTGATAAGAAGTTAATTGCTTTATAAATAAAACACATATGTAGAATTTATCTTAGGCATTCAGCCATGTAGTTGATAGATATGAACTGGAAACTTGTGCTTCTGGTCTTCTTTTTCATAGTTATAGGCGGATTTATAGGATACGGTCTATTTGGTGTGGGTTTACTGGGACTTATCATCCAATTTCTTATAGCAGGTATCCTAGCATGGATTTGGGATAAGCTGCACCCTAAATATATATGCAAAGTTTGTGGATTCAAGACTGTTACAAGGGAAAAAATGCGGGAACATGTTGGGAAGCATCTAAAACAAAATAAGAAAAAATGAGTTGCTCAAAAAGTCCTTCACCTGCTCAGAAAGTGGACTTTATGAGCGACTATCTGAGCAAAGCCCTATAAAAGGAAAGCTATAAATAGTAATTTATCGTATTAAATACAGTAAAGGCGATAAGATGAGGTTCATCGACGGAGGAGGGGAATCAGGCTAGATTTCTAGCATATGCTGTTTGGTTGTTTTCTAATTTTTCTATTTTATCCAATTCCTGTTTTCAGCGTCAGCTCCCCGTCTTGTCGAGCTGCTCTATCCTCCTGTTCTGCTTCGACTCTGCGTTGTCGAGCAGCCTGTAGCACGTCTCCCCGACAAGCACGTCCGATGCGACAAGGGTGCTTATCTCGACGCCCCTGATCCTCTCGGCGATTTTCGCTAGCTCCGCCTGTAGCTCCCCGTCGGAAAGGATGGGGAGGATGAAAAGGATGCCGTAGACAGTGTATATGTCTCCTACGAGGGAAAACTTGTTAATGGGAGAGTTCTTCCCCTCTATGATGAAATTTAGCAGTTCCCTGTGCGTCCTGTTGAACTCG
>JAJZOS010000036.1 GCA_021851985.1 Microcaldota archaeon
GGGATAGATTAGACAGATTACCTTTTAGTAGATTTCATCTGAAGTTCCTTCTCCTTATAGCAGGAGGCGAATTCTTCAGTTTGTTTGTTATATTCGGTCAGGGGGAGCTTGCGTTGCTCGTCGAACATGCATACGGACTGAGCAGCGTGATAGGCACTTTGATAATACCTACTGTGTTCTTTGCAGGAATGTTCGTAGGCACATTAACATTAGGCAAATTGGCAGATATGCGCGGACGACGATACATATATTTCATGAACCTCCTTATAGTTGCAGTGGCTGGCATACTTGCAGCACTAATGCCTAACTACATACTAATATCGGTATTCATATTCTTTATAGGTCTGGGCGTAGGGCCTGAATTGGGCGTAGCAGATACTTACGTAAGCGAGGTCATGCCTAAGAATTCAAGAGGCTCAAGATTGGCTGAGGTTTATACAATAGCAGTATTGGGCGCACCGGTAGGCGCATTCATAATGTTTGCGCTTTCCGGATTCAATCTTGACTTAAGCTGGAGATTGACATTAGTCATAATTGCAATAGGCTCATTCATAATGTGGGTGTTGAGGAGGCGAATCATAGAATCGCCGAGATGGCTTGAGGGAGAAGGAAGGACAAAGGAAGCAGATGCCACGACTACAATGATAGAAAAGAGTGTCATGAGATACAACCACCTTAGAGTGTTGCCTCCAGTTAAAAAGCATGTTACAGTTCCAGCCAAGAAGGTTGGATGGGGAACACTGTTCGCAAAGAAGCTAAGGGCAAGAACCATAATGGTATTGATATTCCAATACGCCCAAAGCGGTGCTGCATTCAGCTTTAACGTGCTGATACCACTGCTTTTCGTAGCCAGAGGATACGACATAACTTCATCGATACTTTTCTCAATGGTAGTATTTTCAGGTTTCGTAGTAGGCAGCCTGTTTAACATACCAATAATTGATAAGGTAGAGCGAAAGGTCGGAATTATGCTCTTCATACTCGCCGCTGGGATATTAGGGATAGGCTTTGCACTAACTACAAACCTATACCTGATGCTGATATTGGGATTCTTTATACAGTTTTCGTTCTGGAACATGAGCAACTTCTTCCACCAGTATCAGGCCGAGATATTCCCGACAAAATTGAGGGGCAGCGCAACCGGGTTGGGCCAGTCTATAAATGCACTGGCATCTGCGACGGTTCCGCTGTTCATGGTCGCAGATGTGATAAGCCATGGAGTCCTTGCTACATTCGTAGCAATATTTATCTTGATAATAATAGTCATTATAGATATCGGATTCTTCGGACCTAAAACATCTAAGGTGCAACTTGAGGAGATATCCAATATGTGAATATGGATAGGATAGATAAGGGATCTTGCAGGCTGGAAGACGGCACGCAGCTGTCTTACCTGAAATCCGGAAGCGGCAGTGTTAACCTCATCTTGCTGCACGGTCTTGCAGGTAGCTCGTTCATATGGAGGCGTTTTATGCTCAGCAGTGCTGATAGATTTACATGCTGGGCGTTCGACATGAAGGGCTTTGGGAATTCGTCAAAGCCCCAACATGCAGCTGATTATAAGCTTGATAAATTGGGAAAAGAGATGCTTG
This sequence comes from Microcaldota archaeon, assembly GCA_021851985.1. The sequence goes on from JAJZOS010000036.1 coordinate 1,593, forward strand.
AAGCGGCGCACACGCTTGACATAGATAGCGCAATAGTTATAGGTCACTCCATGGGCGGACAGGTGGCGATGTCAATGGCATGCACTGGTTCTAAAGTAGTCCGCGCTCTGGTAGTTGTGGATTCAGGGCCTAAGCCGTCCTTGAAAGTAAAGGAATGGCTCGATGAACTTGAAAACAAAAATGACCTTGAAGGATTTATGAAAAGCAAGGTCCCTACATTTTTCAATTCGTTAACCAAGGCGGAAGAGAAATCAATGGTAAGGGAAGCAATGAAGATGAGTTTCGCATCCCTTGATGGGCTCTTAAGGAACATATTGAAATTCGATGCAACTGCCTGCATGAAAAAATTGAATATTCCGACCATGCTGATTTTCGGGGAGAATGACAAGAACAGGAGCCTTGCAGAGCTCAAGGAATTGAACGGCTTGGTCAAAGGAAGCAGATTATATGTAATTAAAGGCAGCAAACATTGCCCCATGTATGAAAATGAAAAGGAGTTCAGCAGGCGCATAATAGGATTTGCGGATTTTGTCACAAAAAAAAGCAAGAGCGCGCAGATAGGCAAAAATGAATACCATAACGGTTGATAATAATTTACAATTAAGAGAGCAATCCGCTTATGAGCGCATCGTATGATGCAAGCATCTTCTTTATGTTGAGCTCCTTTGATATAAGTTTCTGCGCATTGTTGCCAAGGCTTTTTGCAAGCTTCTTATCTGAATACAGCAGGTAGAATTTTTTGGCGAAATCTGACATATTGCCGTATTCAAATATCAAGCCATTCTTGTTTTCACGCACCAGATATTTCCTCTTTTTGTAGTCTATCAGCCTGTTGTTCTTTGTGTTTGCAAGCACCGGAAGGCCGCATGCCATGGCTTCAAGAAACACTCTTGACAATCCTTCCCAATATGAAGACGAGACGAAGAATCCTGCATCGTTGTATGCATGCAAAAGCTTGCTTTCAAGCGCGAAACCGCGGAACGATATGCTGCTTTCCAAAGCCAATTCCTTGACAAGCTGCTTATAATACCCTTCATCCGGACCTGTGCCATATATCCTGAGAAGCTCCCTTCCTTTCAATTCTGGATGCATCCTCACAACCTCCTTTATGCCTTGTATGAGCAGCGAAACGCGCTTCTGCGTCTCTTCCAACCTGCCTATAAAAATGCCTCCTTCGAAATCCTTTTTTATATGTAGGCAGGTGAATTCCTCATGAGGAGCTATGGGGATATATTTTACCATTGTTTTGCTGATAAAAAACTTTCTAGCTCGAAGTTCCTGCTCTGCGTTTATGGCGATATAACATGTGAGCCATTTGCGCATCTCCTTGAATAGGTATAGGCCATAACCTTTCGAAAAGAAGTCTCGGGCATGCTTGAGCGCGATGCTATTGGTAGACTTGATTATTGATTTTGACATTGAATCTGACATGTCCGCACTTATGGGAAAAATACCTGCGAGCCGTGATATGGCCCTGCTTCCAGGAAGCGTAAAATAGTGGTATACTATGTCGCCCCTATCAACATATATGGTCTTTGTGCTGGTGTTTTTTGGCATATATTTTTTAAGCAGGAGAACATCGCGCATCGAATTTATTATTATCAGATCGTAATGGGTTTTGTACATCTCGTCCAATGCTATAGGGGGGCGCTCGCCGAATTTTGAAAAATCCGCAAAAAAATCAATCTTATACTTGCCAAGGCTTTTTAGGTAGACGTAAAGCCTGTGCGAGTCTTTCACCGCGCCGCCGAACGTCTTGAACGAACCGGATTCCATTACAAGAATGCTTTTCTTGTGCGATACTGCAGGCATTATAAAACCTATCATGTCTTGTTGTGGGATTTCATGTATTTAAGCGAATAATGATATAATGCATAAAGTGCTATGGCAAAAACGCCTATTGAAGCCAGTATGACAACTGCACTGCTGGATGATAGTGCTTTATATCCAAAGTATATGAGCACGAAATCGTATATGATGCATCCGGTTATGGAATATGCAAAGAACCTTCTTTGCGGCATTCTAGCAAAACCCGCAGGAAAGCTCATCAGAGTTCTTAGCAGAGGTATGAATCTTGACAGAAACACCGCTGCAAAACCATTTCTCGCAAACCATTCGTCGAATGCATCAAGGGATTCCTTCTTTATGTGGAACGCTTTAAGGTGCTTGTAGACAACATCTTTTCCCAGGTAGTATCCTATATAATAATCAACGCCCAGCCCGACTATGCTGCCTAACAGTGCAGCGAGGAAAGCGAAGGGCAGGTTGAGTATTCCCTTTGCTGCGAAGAGCCCCGCTAGAGGAAGTACGACTTCGCTTGGTATCGGCAGCGAAGAACCCTCAAGGGCCATTAGCCCGAATATGGCAGCATAGCCGTAATGGCTTATGAAAGAGCTAAGGAGCGCATACGATGCGCCGATAATCGAGAATATGCTAAGTATGTCAAAGATCATAGTATCAAACAGATGTATTGAAATGCTATATTTATTTAACCTTTGTTCGCTGAGATACTTTGGATTGGAATTTATATCTGATATGCAATTGTATTATTGCGTGCAGTGTTTCGCATGAAGATAATAAAATTTTACAGGGATACGAACGCTCTCAAGCTCAGGGTAGATGGATTGGAGGACCTCTGGACCATACAGCGCATAATATTCCAGAACGATTCTGTAAAATCCGAAACCGAGCGGAGGTTCAGGGCCAGCGAGAGCGACGTAGGCGAACTCAAGAAGGTAGTCGTAAAGGTGCTTGTTGAGAAGACAGAATTGGACAAGAACGCACTCAGGCTTAGGGTGCTTGGCAAGATTGTTGAGGGAAGGCCACTCGACTACATAAAGCTGAACAGCTACCACACCCTAAACATAGCCCCTGGCGATACAATAGAGATATTCAAAGCGGAATGGCCGGATTATCTGGTAGATGTTATTAAAGGAGCCGCTGCCAATTCCAAGAGGGCGCGCCTTGGCATAATAGTCATAGACGACGAGAAGTTCCTGCCTGCTTATATATTGGGGTATGGCGTGTCCTTCAGGAACGACGTTTACAGCAACCTAAGCAAGAAGCTCAGCCCCAAGGATTTCCAAGAACAGCAGAATAAATACTTCAAAGCAGTCGTAGATACGGCAGAGGGAATGGATGTAGATACAGTAATAATAGCAGGCCCGGGGTTTACAAAAGACGACGTAAAGAAATATATGTCTGATCCTGGGACTGTAAAGAAGATAACAAAAAGGATAATATTTGAGAGCGTGAGCAATGCTGAGAAGAGCGGGGTGTACGAACTCATAAAGAGCGACAAGGTATCTTCGATACTTGAGAAGGAGACCATCAGGTCTGAATTCATGCTCATGGAAAAATTCCTTTCTGGACTGGAATTGAAGGTTTCGTTTTACGGCGTAGAAAGCGTTTTGAAGGCTATAGACGAATACAGCATAGATACGATATTGGTAAACGACAGTATGCTCGGCAATAAGGATGTCCAGAGCCTGCTGGACAAGGCAGGAAGGCACAAGATAGCCATCGTGATACTGAATTCAATTGACGAGGTTGGACAGCAGCTTCATTTTTTCAAGGACATCGCAGGGCTCAGAGAGTGAGCGTCGGATGTTAGGCTGTTCCGATGCATCAGGCATGATGCTTCAGCGCCTCTTGACCTTCATTATATAAGCCCTGAAGCTCTCCAGCGCCTCCTTCTTCGAGTCCTCGAGCTCTTTGATCTTGATTGCCTTGTCTATGGGCTCAAGCCAGTACCTCTTGTGCTCATTGGATATGTGTATCAGCTGCCTGTAGCCTTCCGGAAGCCTGGCGCACCAGAATCGCCTTGTCTTCATGATGCGCATGTCTTCCCCGTTGTCATCAGTGGCATTGAACTCGTATTTAAGATCAAACCTGAATCCCTTGTCAAAACCGATATCCTTCAAGCCTGTCTCCTCGTAAATCTCGCGTATCGCGGCAGCCTCATCCGTCTCGTTTTTCTCCTTGCGGCCTGACGGGCCTATGTCTATCACGACCTTTTTGGCTTCACTGCCAGTCCTCTTGTAGTGCGCATTATCCTGTTCAAGAAGCAGCACGCTGGGCACATTGCCGCTAGTTGCATATAGTATTGCACCGCACGACAACTCTTTCTTCGTTTTGAGCTTCTCCGTCGCACATCACCCTTATAAACTTTTTTATATTATTTTTTAATATATTTTGTTTAAAAGTTATGCATTCTAAACATTTATCTAGCTTATTTATTTTTTATAGTTCTTACACACCAAAAAGGATGGCACAGTATTTCTTGTTTTAGTTTGGATTGATTGCACAATGAAACAATTAAATATTATTTAAACAGCAAGAGGTATGGTTAAATGAACATATTAAAGAGACATAAAAACATGAATAATGCCCATATAGCTACTCCCGTAACCACAACCGAAATAGAATCGGAGGTGAAAAAAGTATTAGGAAATTGGGAATTAGGGTTGGGGCGTTTTTATGGAGATATACACCTAACAACGCAGACTTCCAAGGATCTGAATGATGCATATATCCTCATAGACAGCATAAAGAAAACTCTTGACGGAGATTGCACAAAATACAAAATTAGCAATAGCCTGTTTGATTTATCAAATATGCTTATCAATCTTTCAAATTCTAATATTTATAATAACATAGAGAGAATTGAAGACGACGCAAATATGGAATTTTTGGCAGAACGTGCAGAAAAACTGAAGGCATTGGCAGAGAGGGTAAAGGATGGCGGAATTGAGCCGAAAATTTCTGAACAGGGTGCGCAACAGTTCCAGTCAATCAGTAAGATCTTTAATAGCAAAGACTCCTCCATACCTGAAATCTTAATCGGCTTAAAATCAATAGAGTTTAGATTAGACAACTTGCCCTTTAATCAGGATTATGATTATATCAAACTGCTCGATGCGTTAAGAAAAAATACTATAGAGTGGAATGCAGAAAACATGCGAGGGTTTGGCAATGAGCAGGTATCGGTTGTATTGAGGCAGATTGATGCGATACAGGAAAAATTAAATAAGAATAATATGAGGCGCTGATTTTGCGCTGTTCGCTTTTTCACACCACAGATATTTACCCTGAGGGCTTAATGTTTAATACAAAAGATTTAAATAGGTTTATAGGTTTAGTGATAATAGGTTCGTGATACTCAGAACCTCTATGCTTTTTGGAAGCATGTGATGTAAATGAAAAGTTTGATGCTGCAAATATTGAGGCCATTCTCATTCCCAAAGGGCAGCTGCAGCATCAGAAATAACAAGTGGACAATCAATACATCATATGTCCATTTGGCCGCATAAATCAGTTATTTTTTAAATAGGTGGTTTGTGTGCGCCAAATGGTTGTTAGTAGAGATGATACTAAATTTTCGAAACTTACCCTGCGAGAGCAGCTTGTGATCATCGAGATAGGATTCGACAAGATAGATTCTGCTTCAAGTTTCGTTGAATACATAAGCGAGAGCTATGGCTTCTCTAAAAGCTCGGTATGGTACAATCTTAACAGGCTCAAGGAGAAGGGCCTGCTGGACTTTGCAACTAGGGAGGAGATAGGCAAGGCCCTTGGATTGACAGCCGCAGGGACTTCAGGATTCTTAATGCTAGAGAAATCTCAGAAGGAGATAGTGGAACGGTTCGGCGCAGTTGGCATGCGTGAAGAGAAGGAGTATAGGTACGCTTCGAGCAAATACGGGCTGCGCGGCGAACATGAAATGCTTTTCAGTATATGAGCCTTGGGTGGGATGACGGGGTTGGCCGATGCGCCAACCCCTCATGTTTTTTTACTTTAGATGTCTGCTTTTCAGTGCGCCTTCGCTCATCAGAAGACGTCTCTTTCGGGCTTCTCCTCCGCAAGAGTACATGCCCAATCTTCCATCGCTCCTTATTACTCTATGACAGGGTATCGATATGGGAAAGGGGTTCTTTTTTAGTGCTGTGCCGACTGCCCTATATGCATTGGGCCTGCCGCATGCAGATGCAATCTGCTTGTAGGTTGCGGTTCGGCCGACTGGTATTTTAGACGCCTCCATAAGCACGCGCTTCTGGAATGGCGTAAGCTTTGACCT
>JAJZOS010000037.1 GCA_021851985.1 Microcaldota archaeon
TATCTTGTCGCTTATCTTTATGCCTTCTGGTGCGAGCAACACAGATTCACTGAAATCGTCGTATCTGACTTTCATGAGCAGGGCGGTATGGCCTGGATCATCTATGAAGTCAACAACTTCGCCAAATATCTTGCCTTCAACCTGCGTGCTCCTAAAATTAACGTCAGCCTTGAATGTGTTAGGTGGTTTTCTGTAGGCATTGCTTCCCTTTCCGCGCCGTTGTTGTTTCAATCGCTTTCCCATCGTTTTCACTATTTATCTAATTCTATACCAGTTTAAGCTTTCTTGCCACTTCCCCTGCCTTGTATTCGGGCTTAAGCCTTATGAAAGCCTTCTTGAAGTTCTTTATTGACATAGAGGTATTTATGCTTTCCACTTTAACTCCAAACACCTCCTCAAATTCCTTTTTTATCTCTTTCTTGTTGGATCTGAAGTCCACAATATACGATATTGTGTTGTTCTTATCTATCATGCCCAGCGCTTTTTCTGTTGATATTGGATATAATAATGAAGTCATGCCTCTCTCCTCTTCTTTATTGCTTCTTCCGATATTGCCGCATTTATCGCAGATAATGCGCCCTCGGTCCATATGGATAGGCGCGGTTCACCGCCAGGCGCAAGTTTCTCCACAGTAAGCTCATTTACAGGGCATACGTCCACGCCTGGTATATTTCTTCCTGCGCGCTCCACTGCACCAGTAGATTTAGATACTATAAGTACACTCTTTCTGAATTTTCTTACCCCTGAAAGCCTCTTAAGCCCCTTTCTTATTTTTGGCGCATGCGATTTCTCCAGGTCCTTAGAGGCTCCAAGTGCGGCAAGGATCTTTACGAGCTCCTTTGACTTTGAGACCTGTTCAATTCCATCTTCAACTACCAACGGCAAGTCCTTGGAATCTATTTCATACCTTGCCCTTATGAGCGCAGAATCTGAGCATCCGGCAACTGCGGATTTTAATGCCAATGCATATTCCCTGCTGTTTATTCTTTCTTCAAGTATTTTTTCTATCTTGTGTGGGTGTGCTCTCCTTCCCTTAACCGCTGAAGGTATTCTTCTTACGTCTCCCATCGCTCCTCCACCCAATTTCTGGCGTGGCCTTATTGCTATACCCATATGTCTTCCTCTTCTGTATGCAGCGCTGTATTTTCCAACATATACTGCCGTGGTCTGCAAGCCTGCAAGGAGATAGTTTCCCTGCGGTTGATATCTTTTGCTCTGCTCTGACAGGATTGCCCTCATTACAATGTCTCGCCTGAATCTTCCGGCAAACACGTTGGGAAGCTCTATGTCCTTCTTTACTTTTCCTTCAATAGAATATACATTCATTCATAATCACTGTTTTGACGCAATTGAAATATAATTTATCTGCGGAACTTTCTTTGGCGCAGAGCTTCTTATGGATTTTCTGAATCTAAGGAGCCTCCTTGCAGGTCCAGGTATGGAGCCGTCAAGAACAACAAAATCATTTTTCACAATTCCATAGTTTAAGAATCCGCCCTTCACGTTTATCTGCGATACGTCCTTTTCACTGCCTATCTTGAGGACTCTCTTGTTAAGTTCGGTCCTGTAATTGTACCCCATATGGCCTGAATGCGGCACAGTGAACATTACTTTTGCAGGATGCCATGGGCCGAGAACTCCGAGATGGCGCACCTTTCCGGTGGCTTTCCTATAATTCCTTGCAACCCCGAACCTTTTTATTACCCCTGCCCATCCCTTACCTTTTGATATTGATGTTACATCAATGTAGTCCCCTTCGCTAAGTATGTCCGATATCTTGATTTCCTTGCCAATGAATTTCTCTATAAAAGACAGCTTCTCTGCAACGTCCTTGCCGCCGACATGAAGCTCAAATCTCATAACCTTCTTATTCCCGAATCCCAGGTTGCTCGCATCCGAGAATGCAAGAGCAGTTGCATCAATAAATTCTGAAGATCTTGTTTTAAGTTCATTAATTTTCTCCGAGCCTTTGTTTATGCCTACCCTCTTTGCAAGGTTGGCGTCGTATGTTTCTGCAGAAGGCTGCCTGTAAAGGTATTTTTTACCATAAAATCTTATTCCATATATGAATATCTTAGGTATTTCCAGTATTGTTGCTGCCCTTGCAATTTCAGTGCCTTTTGAAGGTGATTCCCTATCATCAATCATCATTATGTGCGTCATGCCTGCCTTGAATGCAACCCCTCCAAGCAATCCCTGCTCTGCTACGCTCTTCCACGTCCTGACTCTGGGCATCTGCTTCTTAGCCCTCCGGTGCGGCCAATATTCCATTGACCCTTTTCGCATGCTCATAACTAGCACTCCTTAAAAAAGGAAAGGTATTAACTATTCCCTTAAATACATTTATATTACTATCTTCAAATCCCTGCGTTATGGAATTCCATAGGATTATCCTATGTATTTTGCATATGAAATAATCCGAGTTGCGCATGAAACCTGTTTATGTCAGCTTCACGGAGAACCTTGCGATTCTCTGTATCAGGATTCTGGGCTCGTACTCTGATGAGGCATTATATCCTATCCACACATATCCTGACATGCTTGTACCTATTGCATTTGAAGTTATAAGCTGTCCAAGTTCATCTGGGGTGAAGCTCGCCGGATAAAATATCCATCCCTTGCCTATATACATTGTGACTGAATTTGTAGTGCCGCTTTGAAAGTATGCTATTGTGCCGCTGGAAGGAGGCGCATGATCAACGCCGATTTGCGTTGCTGCAGGCAGAGGCACGTTTACTGAGAATACTGCTGGACCGAAATTACTTAAAAGTGTTGTATTTTCTAAAGATATAGCTACCAGTGCATTGTATTCTGGCTGGCCAGAAGCCTGGCCTACCGTGAACGTAAGCATGGCGAGCGTGTTTGTAGGAGTGCCGGGAGGAAGTATGTTTGTGAGGGTCATGTTGGTGCAGAGAAATCCCGATTCAGATATGCAGCTCGTTCCTAGATTGTTGTTGCTGAAAACTCCGAGAGAGAAGAGCGCGATCAGCACGATCGCGATTATGAGTATAGCCCATCCGTACGTCATCAGGTACTCCATCGCGCTCTGGAGCTTTACAGCCATCCGCATAATCTTATGTTTCTTGATGAAGATTAATATCAGTTGTGTTTTATTACTCTTGATTTTACAGTATGCATCTTCGATTTCATTGTATCATGCATCTAAACCACGAGCGTATCAGGCGCGTACATTAAATATCCCTATGTTATGGGCACCGTAATCCTGGCAACTCTCTGCACCATCATCCTTTTGCCAGATGGAGAAGTGCTGTTGTATCCTATCCATGCATATCCATTGAAAACGTGTCCTATGGAATTTGAGCCAAGGTTATAAACGCTCTGCAGTCCTCCTTGGCTCTGAAGGTTGCTGTTGCTTTGGTACCATATATATCCCCCACCCATTTCTATTGTTACGGAATTTGTAGCGCCGCTCTGGAATGTGGGTACGGTTCCAGCATATGCGGATCCAATCTGTGCTGACATTGGCCATGGAATATGGGTGGAGAAGAACGGTATTATTGTGGTATTTTCTGGAGATATTATTATTAGTGCATTATATATTGCGGAGCCTGTTGCTTGTCCCAAATTGAATCTTAGTATTGCTATTGTATTTGTATCTGCTCCTGCTGGAAGAATGTTAACCAATGTCAAGTTGCTGCACTCGAATCCGGATTCTGCAATGCAGCTCGTTCCGAGATTGTTGCTGCTGAAAACTCCGAGAGAGAAGAGCGCGATCAGCACGATCGCGATTATGAGTATAGCCCATCCGTACGTCATCAGGTACTCCATCGCGCTCTGGAGCTTTACAGCCACCCGCATAATCTTATGTTTCCTGATGAAGATTAATATCAGTTATGCTTTGTTTCTGCCGAGCTTCTGGTGCGCCTTCCCAAGCTCCCTTGTTGCAAGCGCAGAAAGCAGGTTCAGCTCTCCGGCCAAAACCACAGACGCTATTATCTCTGCAAGCTTCATTGCATTGCTGCCTGCTGGATTTCCCGGTCCGCATACATTCATCAGCGACAGCGCCTCCTTCTGGGTAGGTAAACCCGTGCCTCCCCCTACTGTCCCAATCTCCAACGCTGGCAGAGTGACTGCAATATAAAGGTCTCTACCTCTTGCTTCTGTCCATGTATATCCGCTGCTGCTTTCCACTACCTGTGCCACATCCTGCCCTGTCGCAAGGAACATTGCAGCTATCGTGTTTGCAAAATGAGCATTGAATTGGGTAGCGCTCCCTGCGCGTGCGCTGCCTGCCCAATTTTTCCTCAGATTGACGTTGTTTACTGCATCTGCATCTGTCTTGAATATGTTCTTCAGCACGTCTTCTTTCACTACAACTTCAGCAACAACCGTCTTTCCCCTTCCGTTTATGCTGTTTATCAATGATTGTTTTTTGTCTGAACATACGTTTCCGCTTACGGCTATAAGCTTCGCTCCCTCAAAATGTTCTTCTATGAAGTTGCATCCTGCTTCTGTAGCTACAGTGGCCATGTTCATGCCCATTGCGTCTCCGGTTTTGTACGTGAACCTTAAGAATACGTTAGTTCCAGTTACCAACGGCTGTATATCTTCAAGTCTTCCATGGTTAGTTGTTTTTTCTGCAGCGCTCTTTATCTTCTTGAAGTTTTTGGGAAGCCATTCAAGGAATTTTTCAATGTCTACTATAGAATCAAACTGAAATACCGGACCTCTTGTCATTCCATCCTTTATTACTCTTACTGTAGAGCCGCCGCTTGCATTTATCGCCTTTATGCCCCTGCTTATACTGGCTATCAATGCTCCCTCTGTTGTTGAGAGCGGCACATATGTCTCTCCTGCAAAATATGCACCATTCACTTTTAATGGGCCTGCAACTCCTATGGGTATGCTCGTCATCCCTATAACATTCTCAGCATTTTTTCCTTTTATCAAGGAATAGTCTATTTTTGCAGAGCCGATGTTAGCAAGCGAAACGCCTTCAAGTTTTTCAATCCCCTTCCTCCTGATTTCAACAGCATCACCTGCTTCCGCAAGCCTGTCTATCTCATGCAGGGCAATCTCTCCTCTCACGACTTTTTTTATCAATTCTTCCTTATTTTCCACTGAATCATCCAATTGTGCTTCTAATTGGAGAATGAGACCTTATTTAAAGCGCGATATTAAAGTTTGTTGATTGTCTAATCCCAGGCATCATTTAAAAACCATTAAAGTTACAGGAATGACGAATACGGATATTAAACTATCTGTACTCATATTTGTTGTTTGCTATGGCAAGCGTTTCTGTAAGAATAGTCGGTGCGAACGGCGACGGGGTAGAATCCAGCGGCGCGCTTCTTATAAAAGTGGCAACCAGAAATGGGCTAAACGTTTTTGGATACAGGGGATACCAATCAATAATACGCGGTGGGCACGTATGGTACCAGATAAGGATATCCGATTCAAAGCTCTACAGCCACGGCGAGGGCATAGACATCCTTATAGCTCTTAATCAAGATTCAATAACTTACCAGAAAAGCCATCTTAATCCAAATGCAATAGTAATTTATGATCCGTCAAAGATAAAAGTGGACGAGCTCGACGCTACGAAATTCAGGCTTGTAAAGCTTCCGATGCTTGACATTGCAATAGAAGTGAGTGGAGATCCGATAATGAGGAATACCGTTGCAATAGGCGCAGCACTAAAATTCATTGGCATAGACATAAGTGTATTCAATGAAGTCATCAAAAGCATGTTCGGCAGGAAGGGCGAGAAGGTAGTTGAGAGTAACATAAAGGCAGCTTCAAGAGGATACGACAGCGAAGGCGTTTCAATGGTCTTCAACATAAAAGGAGACGGAAAACAGAGGTACGCACTTGATGGCAACACTGCACTATCCATAGGCGCGTACGCAAGCGGATGCAAATTCTATGCGGCATATCCAATGACTCCTGCAAGCAGCATATTGCATTGGTTTGCAGCACATGAAAATAAAGGAGTCATGCCCAAGCAGACAGAGGACGAGATCGCCGCGATAAACATGACGATAGGCGCCGCAAGCGCAGGAGCCAGGGCGATGTGCGGAACCAGCGGCGGAGGATTTTCGTTAATGGTGGAAGGGCTTGGCCTGGCCGGAATGCTTGAAACACCAATAGTTGTAGTGGAATCCCAAAGAACCGGACCCAGCACAGGTCTCCCTACAAAGACAGAGCAGGCAGACCTCCTGTTTGTGATGCACGCCTCCCAAGGGGAATTTCCCAGAATAGTCGTTGCACCAAGGAGCATAGAGGAGAGCTTCAAGATAGCAAGCGAGGCATTCAACCTTGCAGACAGATACCAATGTCCAGTGCTGATAATGATGGATTTGTATCTTTCAGAGCATATCGAAAGCATTGACGGATTTGATTTCGACAGCATAACAATCGATAGGGGCAAGATAGTGACGCAGAAAACTGATGAAGGAAGATTCAAGAGATACTTGATCACAGAAGACGGCATATCGCCAAGGTCTTTTCCGGGTGCAAGAGGTCTCGAATTCATTGCAGGCAGCGATGAGCACAACGAATATGGCGATTTGATAAGCGATGCTTTTGCAGGGATTGATTCTTCCATAGAAATAAGAAATAAGATGCATGAGAAGAGGATGAGGAAGATGGATACCATGCTCAAGAATGAGAGCATCTTCGTCCCTCACATTGAAAATGAAAATGCAGATTACTTTTTAGTAACTTTCGGTTCAACTACCATTCCTGCCCGCGAAGCTGTCGAAATCCTAAAGTCCAAAGGGCTAAATTTTGGCATCATATCATTCAATTACATATTGCCGCTTGACAAGGAGAAGACAAAGGCTATGCTGCAGGGAAAGAGGATGATAAATGTTGAAGCCAACTTTACAGGGCAGCTTGCAAAGGTAATAATGATGAATACTGGAATAGAGATAAAAGAAAGCATACTGAAGTATGATGGTGAAGCATTTACAGGAGAAAGCATAGCAAGCGAGGCGCTAAAGATTGTTAAAAAATGATGATATTATGCCAGGTTCAAATCCAACTGCAAACCAGAACACAAAGCAAAAGCAGAATTTTGCTTCAGGAGTAAAACCCATATGGTGTCCAGGATGCGGGGACTTTTCTGTAGAGGCGGCGTTAATGAAAGCAGTGCAGGAGATAGGAATAGAGAAGGAGCGCGTTGTGATAGTTTCAGGAATAGGATGCAGCTCTGCAATGCCTCATCCGTTCAGCACATACGGCATACACAGCCTTCACGGACGTCTTCTCCCCGTCGCTGCAGGGGTCAAGCTCGCAAACG